>JANYFP010000178.1 GCA_025362555.1 Verrucomicrobiota bacterium | reverse complement strand
TCGAGGCGCTCGAGCAGGTCGGGGTTGAGTTTCGTTTTAATGCCGGCCTTGCGCGCGAGTTGGTAACCCAGCACCACGTGGCCTTGCAAAATGCCGCGGCGGCTGCGAGCAGTGGAAAGTGCGCCTTGGTATTCGATGACCTTGCCCGTGTCGTGGAGAAGGATGCCCGCCATCGCGAGATCGGCGTCGACTTCGGGATAGAGTGGCGCGAGCGCTTTGCAGGCGCGGGCCATGTGCGTGGTGTGTTCGAGCAGCCCGTGCCGGTAGGCGTGATGCATCGAGAGCGCGGCGGGCGCGGCGCGGAAAATTTCACCGATTTCATCGAACACCGATTGGACCGTCGCGCGCAAATCGGCGTGCGTGATGGAGGCGATATGCTCTTGGAATTCCGCCCACAATTTATCGGCGTCCTCAGGGGCAGTTTCGACCAAATTGGCCATGAGCGCGGAGTCCGTGAGTTGATCGGCGGAGATCTCCTCGGCGCGCTGGAGGCGCGGTGAAAAGCGATTTTGATAATAATCCACCTTCGCCTCGATGCGGACGACGGAGCCTTCCTTGAGCGCTTTTAAAAAATCAAACGACGGATTGTCGCTGAAACAATTGCAATTGAAGTTCCCGGTCTTGTCGCCGAGTTCGACCATCAGGAAGGGATTGCCGGTTTTGGTCGGGCGTTCCGTGAGTTTCTTGATGAGCAACACGCTGGTGAAAGTGTCTCCACCAGTGCGGCTGAGTGACTTGATTTCGCGGACAGTGAGAGGAGTGGAGATTTCAGCCATGGGGTGGGGAAGCGGTACGCGGCAAGTAAGCGGTCCACGGAGTGGAATGGCTAGAAAAAGTTTCGGTGGAGCGGGGGAATTTTGCGGATTCTTTGAGCAATCGTGGGGACTTGAGGCGGGAGCGCGGCGGATTTTATCAAATTCCAAGGCGTGCTTTGAGATTTCAATTTTCCGTATCAGATTCCGTCCTCCGTCTTCCGAGTGTAGGAGCAAGCCCTACCTCTGGAGCATAGCCGCCAAATGCAGGCCTCGGGTACCCTCCTAAACTCGGTTCGGGATTCGGACGCGGAGTCGGATTGGGCTTGTGGCTCGTTTGTCGGAGCTTGTTTACAAACGATCAGGATTCACGTTGCGGGTCCCTCGGAATCGCTTGCAAGCAAGCTTGTCTCCTACATCCGGAGCAGAGAAGCCAAATGCAGGCCACGCGACCATCAATGTGCTCTGTGCGCTATTTCTCGCTGTTGTGCGGTTGTCTTGAAATCCCATTTGCGTTCAGTCGGGTCACAATTTATCGGTATCGCTTCATGCCTGCTCCCAGCACGACTTCAGCCCCGACCAATCCCACGCAGTTGCCGGACGTGTCCGGCCATTTTGGCGCTTACGGCGGCGTCTTTGTACCCGAGACCTTGATGACTGCCCTCGCGGATCTGACGGCGGCGTACGAGAAAGCGCGCACTGATCCGGTGTTTCAAAAAGAATTGCGGCATCACCTCAAGGAATTCGCCGGCCGGCCCACCGAGTTGTATTTTGCGGAACGGCTGACCGAGCATTGTGGCGGTGCGAAAATCTATTTTAAGCGTGAGGATTTGCTGCACACCGGTGCTCATAAAATTAATAATGCACTCGCGCAGGCTCTGCTCGCGAAACGCATGGGCAAAAAGCGAATCATCGCCGAGACCGGTGCCGGCCAGCACGGCGTGGCGACGGCGGCGGCTTGTGCGAAATTCGGTTTGGAGTGCGTCGTATATATGGGCGCGCACGACATGGAGCGTCAGGCGCTGAACGTGTTTCGCATGCGGCTCATGGGCGCTGAAGTGCGCGGGGTGGAGGCCGGCCAGAAGACGCTCAAGGAAGCGATTAACGAGGCGATGCGCGATTGGGTGACCAATGTTCGGAGTACGCATTACATTCTTGGTACGGCTTACGGTTCACATCCGTATCCGATGATGGTGCGGGATTTTCACCGCGTGATTGGCCAGGAAGCCAAGGAGCAAATGCTCGCGCGCGAAGGCCGCTTGCCCGACGAGTTGGTCGCGTGCGTGGGTGGCGGCAGCAATGCCATCGGGCTCTTCTTTGATTTTCTGCAGGATGAAAAAGTGCGCATGTTCGGCGTGGAAGCGGGCGGACATGGCATCACTAAAGGCGAACATGCCGCGCGTTTTGCGGGCGGACGTCTCGGGGTTTTGCAGGGTTGCAAAACATTTATTTTGCAGGATGCCGATGGGCAGATCGAGTTGACGCACTCCGTCTCGGCCGGACTCGATTACGCCGCAGTTGGACCGGAGCACGCGTATTATCGGGACAAGGGACGCATCGAATTTGCGTACGCGACGGACGACGAAGTGTTGGCGGCATTTCAGCTCTGCGCTCGACAGGAAGGGATTATTCCCGCGCTGGAAAGCACCCATGCCTTGGTTCACGGCATGAAGCGCGCGAAGGCATTGGCCAAGGATAAGATTGTCCTCATTAATCTTTCCGGGCGAGGGGATAAGGATGTGCAGCAAGTCGCCGCTATTCTGGCGGCGACTAAGTGACAAGAATCGAGGAACAAGTAACAAGAAATGTCCGACCAGCCACGAGATTTGGTGAAGCGGACGTTTGAGTTCGCGGTGAAAGTCAGGCGCTTTATCGATCTGCTGCCTAAGAGCATTTCCAATTATGAAGATGCCAAGCCGTTGGTTCGTTCCTCAGGATCGGTTGCTGCAAATTACCTTGAAGCCCAGGAAGGCCTGAGTTGGAAAGACTTCTTTTATCGGATCAAGATATGTCGAAAGGAAGCACGTGAATCCGACCTATGGCTTCGATTGATCAACTGTGGAGTAAACTCAGATCTGAAAAAAGAGAGTGGGCGCCTCGCTGCAGAAGCGGACGAACTTAAGCGCATTTTCTCGGCCATTGCCGGCAAGGATAATACTTCAGGCGGCGAGCTTGGCTGATCGCGAATTCTTGCCACTTGATCCTTGTTACTTGTTACTTCTGATCGATGAATTCAATGACAGGCTACGGCCGCGCTACGGTTGCTCTGGGAACTCAAACGCTCACTGTGCAGGTGAACTCGGTTAACCGGAAGGGACTCGATCTCACGATGAAACTGCCTGAGGAGTGGCAGCCGTTTGAATCAGGCATCGGCGAGGCCGTCCGAAAGGTCGCGTTGCGCGGCAAGGTTCATGTCGCCGTGGAAGTGGCGGGAAATCGCCGCGCGAGTGCCGATTGGGATGAAGACGCAATTATCGGAGTCCTTGACCAGCTCGCCCGCTTGGCGGCGGCGCGCGGAATTCCGTTCGATCCGACCAGCGATTTACTTTGGCAAATCGCCAGTGCCCAGCGCACGGGGAATAAGCTTCCCGCCGACGAAGCTACGGCTGTGATTTTCTTCAAGACACTCGAGGAAGCGTTGCGTGGATTTTCTGCGATGCGAGCAACCGAAGGACAAACCTTGCTCACTGATTTTCTGGCACGGTTGGAGAAATTAAAAGCGGCGGCCGAAACAATTGCCGTTCGCGCACCGCTCGTGACTGCAGTTTACCGGGAGCAATTGCACCAGCGGCTACGTCAGGCCGGCTTGGAGCTCGATGTGAACGATGAACGTGTGTTGAAGGAGGTCGCGCTTTTCGCGGATCGCTGCGACATCACCGAGGAGATTACGCGTTTGCGCAGTCACTATAAACAGTTGAGCGATCTGCTGTGCTCGAAAGGTGAAATCGGCCGCAAAACTGAATTTATCTTGCAGGAAATCGGTCGCGAAATTCACACGATTGGCAGCAAGGCCAATGACCTCGCGATTTCCCAACAGGTGATTGAGTTTAAGAACGAGCTGGAACGAGTGCGCGAGCAGATTGCGAATGTCGAGTGAGCTCGCCTGCGGCGCGGAAGTATCAAGGTGGGCGTCCTGAATCGCTTGCAAGCAAGCTTGTCTCCTACATCGATCCAAACCAATCGAGTTAGATCCAGTGCGATCGAATCAATCGGCCCGCTGGATTTTTTGATACTTGTCCCTCGTCACTTGTCGCTGGTGTGCTGCGCCTGCGGATTTTTCAGCGACCACAGCACGTACCAAAATACGCCGACGCAGATGCCGGAGTCGGCGACGTTGAAGGTGGGGTAGGTATAATTACTGAAATGCAGATCGATGAAATCGATCACATGCCCGTGCAGCAGACGGTCCACGAGATTGCCGATAATGCCACCACACAGCAGACCGAAGGTCAGTTGGACGGTGGTTTGCCGGAGCCCGAGCTGGCGGCGCCAGAAGAAAATCGCGAACAATGTTCCGACGGCCAGCAAGGCCAGGCCGGTGCTTTTGCCGGAGAACATGCTCCACGCCGCGCCGGTGTTGCCCACATGCACGAGATTGAAAAATCCGGGAATGACCGCAATGCCGCCTGAGCCGTAACTGCCGAGCGGCAGCCGGCCGTTAATCCAATATTTGGTCAGCTGATCGAGCGCGAAAACCAATCCGAGCAGCAACCAAAATTGACGATACCCGAAAATCCGGGACAGGCGTGATTTCGACTTCGCTATTTCGGGTTTCTCCAATGCCCGCTCCTGAGGCATTGGATGATTTCCCGACTGATCCGGTCGTGGGTTCAGGCTCGGGGTCATTAATCGAAAAACTTAATTCGGTAATCGGAAAGCACCGTTATTCGTCGCCGCCGCCACTGTCGTCGGACGAGGACATCTTGCCGCCTTCTTCTTCAGTGCCGTCGCCGAAGAGACCACCGCGTTCAATGGAACGGTGGGAGTGACGTTCAACTTGTTTCTTGGCCTCGGCCGAGTAGCGGGTGAACGGAACGGCGAGCAGGCGCTCCTTGGCGATCGGCTGTTGGCTCGCTTCGCAAATACCGTACGTGCCGGCGTGGACCCGCTTGATGGCGGCTTCGATTTCGGCCAGGGCTTCCTGTTCGTTTGAAACGAGGCTGAGCGCAAAATCGCGGTCGAAGGTATCCGTGCCGGCATCAGCCAT
Organism: Verrucomicrobiota bacterium; assembly: GCA_025362555.1. Lineage (GTDB taxonomy): Bacteria > Verrucomicrobiota > Verrucomicrobiia > Opitutales > Opitutaceae > Lacunisphaera. The sequence goes on along the minus strand of JANYFP010000178.1, from coordinate 14,981 downwards.
GTGCTGTCCGTAACCGGAAAGATCGCCCGAATCGTCCTTGGATGATTTGAGCAAAGTTTCTTCGGTGTGCTCGCCGAGTTGGGTTAGGACGTGGAGACGGAGATCAAGGAGCAGGCGATAATAGCGGCGGTATTTTTCCGGCACATCCGCCTCGTCAATCATGGCGGCGCGCTGCTTGGTCTTGCCGGGGTGAAAGCCGAGAATGTCGGCGAGTGACGCGGCTTTGACGTGGTTTGGCTTGAGGGCTTTTTCCAGTTTGGCCAACGCTTCGGCCTGTTTGGCGGCGGCCGCAGCTTTGTCGCTGTGGCTCGTCTTCACGGTGCTCTCGATTTGCTTTTCGTTTTTCTCCGCGATCTCGCGGACTTCATCGAGGCTGAAGGCGATGGCGGCTTTTGGCGTGCTCTTGCGTTCGAGTAGCATGCGCTTCAAGTCGGCCGCGCTCAGCGATTGTTTGCCCTTGGCCGGCAAGGGAGTCTCGGATTTTTTGGCCGAAGCGGCGACGGGAGGAGTCGAGGCTGGTTTGGCTGGAGCCGCTTTAACTGGAGCGGCTTTGGCAGGAGCGGGTTTGGCCGGAGCGTGCTTGGCGGCGGGCGCCGGAGCATGTTTGGCAGGAGTGGCTTTAGTGGAATGCTTCAAAGGTTTCTTGGCCGCGACTTTGGCAGCAGGCTTTTTTTCGGGATGCTTCTTGGCCGTGTGCTTGTTTTTCATGGCGGTAAAATAGGGGGTATTTTAGGAGTTAAGAGCTTCTTCGCACCGAGGGCAAACTTCTCCGTGTGCGGTTTGATTTAAAGTCGGGACGGAGCGCCAGCAGCGCGGACAGCGGGCGAGGCCGAGGTCACGGGCGTGTTGGGCGGAAATTTCCACGGTCGTGGTCACGGTGGTCCCCAAATTGACCTGTGAAACGATGAACAGTTCAGGTAGAAAAGTGCGGTGTTTTTCCAAGACGCGGAACGTCGCATCATCGGTCGAGCCGCCGAACGAGAGCGCCGCATCCAAGGATTTTCCGATGGTGCCGGCCTGGCGCAATGGTTCCAATTTCTCATTCGCTTGCGCCCGGAATTTGAGGAGCGTGGCCATTTCGGCTTCGAGCTCGGGATTCCGCCAAGCCGCAGGAGCGACGGGCCAATCCTGGAGATGAATGGAATCCACACTGTATTCCTTGCCGGTCGTCGCGAAGCTCCACGCCTCGTCAGCAGTGAAGGTGATGAATGGCGTGAGAATTTTAACCAGGCTCCGAAAAATGTGATGAATGGCCGTCTGCGACGAGCGACGCAGAGGATGCGCCGATTTTAACGTATAGAGGCGATCCTTCAGGATGTCGTGGTAAACGGCTGAAAGCGTGACGGCGCAAAATTGGTTGCACAGTTGGTAGACGCGGTGGAACTCGTAGGCGTCGTAAGCCTTGGTGCATTCGTCAATGAGCACGGCGGTTTGGTGCAGCGCCCAACGATCAAGCACATCCATTTGCTCGATGGGCAACGCGTCTTTTGTCGCGTCGAAATCGAAGAGATTGGAGAGCTGGAAACGGAATGTATTGCGAAGCAGGCGATACGCTTCGCCGACATTTTTCAGGATCTCGTCGTCGACAGGAATGTCGTCGCGGAAATCCTGCGAGGCGATCCAGAGGCGGATCACATCAGCGCCGTGTTGGGCGATGTACGCATCGGCGGTCTGGGGTTTTTGATAGGTGCTGCTCTTCGAAATTTTCTGACGGTCCTTGTCGACGATGAAGCCGTGAGTGAGGACGGCTTTGTACGGGGCGGCGCCAAACGCGATGACGCTCGTCCACAATGACGACTGGAACCAGCCGCGGTGTTGATCGCTGCCTTCAAGGTATAAATCCGCCGGCCAGTGAGTGCCGCCTTGACCGCGCTTGAGCACAGCGGCGTGCGAGGAACCGGAATCGATCCAAACATCGAGCGTGTCGCGACCGCAGACGAGGGCCTCGGGCGTTGGCCAGTCGGAGGGGAGCGTAACGCCTTCCAGGATTTGCGCGGGCGTGGCGTCGTACCAGAAATTTGTTCCGCGAGTGGCGATTTTGTCGGCTACCGCGCGGGCGACCGTGGCATCGAGGTAGGCTTTTTTATTCGCATCGTAGAATGCCGGGATGGGCACGCCCCACGAGCGTTGGCGGCTGATGCACCAGTCGGGCCGCGACTCGACGGCACCGCGGATACGAGCTTCGCCCCACGCGGGAATCCAACCTTGGTGGCTCGCGATTTTGATGATTTCAGCCAATGCCGTTTGACGCATGCCGGCTTTGTCGAGCGAGACGAACCACTGATCGACGGCGCGGAAAATGATCGGGGTCTTCGAACGCCAGCAATGCGGGTAGCTGTGCGGGTATTTTGCTTTGGCGAGCAGTGCGCCAGCGGCGGCAAGTTTTTTTAGGACGCCCAGATTGGCGGGTGCGGGACGTTTAGCGGCGAGATCCTCAACGGTCTCAAGTGTGGTCAGACCGACGAGATCTGCGGGCACTTGGCCATCATCCAAATATTTGCCGTCGTCGCCGACGGGGCAGTAGATCTGCAATTTGTATTTTAGGCCGGTGAGATAGTCGTCGGCACCATGACCCGGGGCGGTGTGGACTGCGCCGGTGCCGCTGTCGGTCGTGACATAATCAGCGAGGACCACGGGCGAAGCGCGGTCGATGAACGGGTGACGGGCCTGGAGGTGTTCGAGCTTGGCTCCGGGCACCGTGAGCACGGTGGTCGGTTGTGGTTCGATCTTGGCCGCAGTGGCTACGGCACCGAGCAGGGCCTGGGCGACGATGATGCGTTCCGCACCGAGATCGGCGACGACGTATTCCACGTCCGGGTGCAGTGCGATCGCGAGATTCGCGGGAATGGTCCACGGGGTCGTTGTCCAGATGACGATGTAGAGCGGTTTGTCCGTCGGCAGGCCAAATTTTTCCGCCTGATCCACGGGGACGAGAAATTTTACCCAGATCGCAATGGACACGTGGTCCTTGTATTCGATTTCCGCCTCGGCGAGCGCGGTTTCAAAGGGGATCGACCAATAGACGGGCTTCTTGCTGCGGTAAACGAGACCCTTTTCCACGAACGCGGCGAAGGTGCGGATGATGTCGGCTTCGAAGGCGGGTTCCTTGGTCTTGTATTCGTTTTTCCAGTCGGCCAAGACGCCGATGCGTTTGAATTGGGCGGTTTGTTTTGCGATCCAGTTCTCGGAAAATTCGTCGCACTTCGCGCGCATTTCGGCTTGGGTCAGCGTGAGATTTTGTTGCCGGATTTCAGCTGAAACTTTTTGTTCAATCGGCAAACCGTGGCAGTCCCAGCCGGGGACGTATGGAGTGCGAAAGCCGCGCATCGACTTGTAGCGATTGATGATGTCCTTGAGCGTTTTGTTCAGCGCGGTGCCGATATGAACATCGCCGTTGGTGAACGGCGGACCGTCGTGGAGCACGAAAGCCGGGGCGTCGGCGCGCTGGCGCTGAATCGCGTTGTAGAGGTCGGTCTTCTCCCAATGGGCGACTCGGGCCGGCTCGCGTTGCACCAGATTTGCCCGCATGGGAAAATCAGTCTTGGGAAGCAGGAGAGTGTCTTTGAGTTCTTGCGCCATCAGGATTAAAGGCGCGGGAGGCTACTCAACCCGGGGGGGTAGTCAAGTGGCTAGAAATTGCGATTTTTGCCGGGCGATTTCTGGAGGAATTCGGCGGTTTTTCGGGCTAATTCCGTGCCGGATTTCAGGCATTCCGGCACGGAAATTCCGTCGCGGGCATTGCCGCCAATAAAGAGGCCGGGGTGTTGGTTTTCGCAGCGGGTGAGCGGTTCGAGGAATCGTTCGTGGCCGAGATTATATTGGGGAATGGCTTTGGGCCAAAAGGTGTGGTGGACAAAAACCGGTTCACCGCTGACCCCGAGCAATTCGCGCAGGTCGGGCAAAACGCGGGCGAGGAGGCGTGCCGTGGTTAACCGGGCGGTTTCGGGCTGGCGTGCGCCGCCGGCGAAGACGGTGAGTGCGACGTGGCCCGCGGGCGCTCGTCCCGGAAATAGTGACGAGGAAAAATGAATGCCGAGAAGGTTGCGATGTTCGCGGGCCGGGATGAGTGCGCCAAATCCATCAAGGGAATGAGCGACTTGATCGCGCTTAAAACCGAGGAAGAGCGAGCTGACCGGCGGGTGGGGCTGGTGGTCGAGTGTCGCCAGCGTGCGCTCACCGAGAGTGCCAAACACCAGTTCGGCGAGTCCACTGGCGGGCAGCGCCAGGATGATCGCATCAAATTCCGAGGTCTCGACCTCGTCGTGGTGTTTGGAAATTATTTTCCACGGCCGGTTGGAAATAATATTCGTGACGACGGTGTCGGTTCGAATCGAGCCGGACGGCAGGGCGGCAGCGAGCGCGTTGGGCAAGGTCTGCAAACCGTGGGCGAACGAAAGGAGCGGAGGTGGCGAGCCGGTTTCGCCGCGAGTGAGACGGGCGCGGGCCTCAGTCCGAAAGCCGCGCAGCAAAGAACCGTGGGTGCGTTCCAATTGCCAGAGACGGGGGAACGCGTAGCGCGCGGACAGTTTTTCGGGATTTCCCGCGTAGATGCCGGCGACGAAGGGATCGAGACCGTAGTCGAGAAATTCGCGGCCAAAATGGGCGGCGAAAAAATTGGCGAGGCTGGTGTCGGTCGCCCGTACGCGCGGGCGCATCAACAGTTCGCGGAAGATGCGCAGGCGGGCGGAGATTGAAAACAACGGTGAGGTCAGCAGGCTGGCGAAAGCAGCGGGGGCAGGAATGAGGTGTCCGTCGCGGACAATGAAGCGGGTATTGGCCGCGGGACTGGAGGTCATCCGTTGATTTTCTAGTCCGAGTTCGGTCAGGAGCGCGGCGATCTCCGGAGTTTGCGGGAGGGTAGTGGGTCCGCCCTCGATCAACCAGCCGTCTTGCTCGGTGGTTCTGATGACGCCGCCCACCGTGGGGTTTTTCTCGAAAACCGTGACGCGATATCCGGCGCGATGCAGTCGCCATGCCGCAGTCAGACCGGTGATCCCGCCACCGATTATGGCGATAGATTTCGAATCCGCCGCAGACATTTCAGGTACGCCAATTCAATACCGTTTCCACGAGGGTCTCGACGCATTCGAGTTTGGCTTGCGGCATGATGCCGTGGCCGAGATTGAAAATATGGCCTTTGGCGCCGCTCATGGTTTCGAGCAAGCGGGCGGTTTCGCGGCGGACAATGTCCGGAGTCGTGTTCATTAGCACTGGATCAAGATTCCCTTGCAGTGCGATGTTGCCGGGAACCTGTTTGCGGGCAATGCCGAGATCGACGGTCCAATCGACGCCGAGGACTTTGGCGCCGCTGAAAGCCTGATCGGTGAATTGCGAAGGCGTGCCCTTGGCGTAAAGAATTACGGGGAAATCTTTCGGCAGCGCGGCAATGATTTCGCGAATCCAGTGGAGCGAGGCAGCCTCGTAATCCTGGCCCGCCAGCAAGCCGCCCCACGAATCAAAAATCTGAATCGCATCGGCGCCGGCGCGGATTTGCATTTGGAAATATTCAATCAGCGCGGCAGTGAGCTTGCTCATGAGCGCATTGAAGAAGGGGCGATCGGAGTAGAAAACATTTTTGCTCCGTTCGAAGTCGTCGGAGCTGCCGCCTTCCAACATGTAGGTGGCGAGGGTCCACGGCGAACCGCCGAAACCCAGCAAGGCTTTCTCATTTTTGAGTTCCGCCTTCACGCGAGTGAGGGCTTGACCGACGTAGTCGAGGCGTTGCGCCACGCCGACGGGATTCAGCAGGTCGAGTTGGGCAGCCGTTTCCAATCTGAAATCCATGCCGATGCCGCCGGCGTCGCGGAATTTGTAGCCCTGACCCATGGCTTCGGGAATCACGAGGATATCGGAGAAGATAATAGCGGCATCGAAGGCGAAACGGCGAAGCGGCTGGAGCGTGACTTCGGCGGCGAGTTCGGGGGTTTTCACCATTTCGAGGAAGGACGATTTGGCTTTGAGGGCGCGATACTCGGGGAGGTAGCGGCCGGCTTGGCGCATGATCCAGACCGGTGGTCGGTCGAGTGGTTCGCAGGCTATGGCGGCAAGAAATCGTTCGCGGGAGGTCATGGGGAAACAGTAGCGAGCAGAGTGGAGTGCGTGGTGAGCATTGGGTCAGCCTTCGGCCCAGTCACGGGGAATGAGAAATAGATCATAGAGCCGGGCTTCCGGACTGCCGGGCTCGGGTTTCCAATCGTAACGCCACGCGGCGAGCGGTGGCAGCGACATCAAAATCGATTCGGTGCGTCCGCCGCTTTGCAGTCCGAAGTGAGTGCCGCGGTCCCAGACGAGATTGAATTCGACGTAGCGGCCGCGACGGTAAAGTTGGAAATCACGCTCGCGGTTGCCGTAGTCAGTGGACTTTCGTTTTTGGACGATCGGCAGGTAAGCCGGGAGGAAGGCATCACCCACGCTGCGCATCAGGGCGAAACTGCGTTCGAAACCGGGTGCGTTGAAGTCGTCAAAAAAAAGACCGCCCACGCCCCGGGGTTCATTGCGATGTTTCAGGAAGAAATAGTCGTCGCACCATTTCTTGAACTTGGCGAAAAGTTCGGGGCCGTGTGGTGCACACGCGGCCCGCGCGGTGCGGTGCCAGTGTATGGTGTCTTCCTCGAAACCGTAATAAGGGGTCAGGTCAAATCCGCCCCCGAACCACCAAATGGGCGCAGGAGTGCCCAAGGGAGACGGGCCGAGTTCCAAGTGAGGAGAGGAAGAACCAGCGCAAAAGAAGCGTACATTCAGGTGCACGGTCGGCACGTAGGGATTTCGCGGATGGATGACGAGTGACACACCGAGCGCGTGATAAGGGTTGCCTGCGAGTTCCGGGCGCGTGGCCGTGGCTGAAGCGGGGAGACTGGCTCCGGTGACATGGGAGAATCCCACGCCGGCTTTCTCGAAAATGACGCCATCGCTCATCACCCGCGAGCGACCGCCGCCGCCTTCGGCGCGGGTCCACGTGTCCTCTTGGAATTTGCTGCCGTCTTCACGCTCTAATGCCGCGCAAATGGAGTCCTGCAGGCTGAGCAGGTAGGTGCGGACGGCGTTGAGGTCAGGCGGCATGAGAGAAATTGTTCGTTTCATGCTACGCGTTCCTGTCGATCGAAGTCGAGGATGAGAACGGGGGAAATCAGATCGATTACGGGAAGGAGAAAGATTAAACACAGCGACCGAATTCCGCGCGTAGCGGCAGGCCTCCGTGCCTGCCGTTCTGTCACTCCCTAGCTCGGCAGGCAGGTACCGTTGTTTGGTTGGAGCAAACCCGGAATTTGCCCGGGCCGTCGCCCGGCAAAGGACGCCTGCCGCTACTTTGACGGAATGAACTTCAGACGTCGTGTATATTAGCCCCACTTGACGACTCTGCTATGGTTCGAGGTGGACAGGGCGCGCGCCGCGACCTTTCCTTGCCCTTCTGTCGATGAATTCCGCCGTGCTTAATACTATTGCCGCCACAGGTTTCACTGTGGCGTTTTTCCATGCGGCGATTCCCACGCATTGGTTGCCCTTTGTGTTGGTCTCACGGGCGCGGGGTTGGAGCCGGGGCAAGACGTTGGCGGTTTCGGCTCTGGCCGGTTTGGGTCATGTGGCGCTGACGAGCCTGCTCGGATTGGTTATCGCGTGGTTTGGTTTTCAATTGGATCAACATGCCGAAGACCTTTTTCCTAAAATCGCCGGCGGAATTTTGCTCCTTATCGGGGCGTTTTATTTCTGGCGGCAGTGGAGTGGCCGCGGGGTGATGCATCACCATCCGCCTGGCGGACAGCATCAGGCGAGCGAGCAGTGCGGGCATGCGCACGAGCGGAGTCACTGGGACGACGAGTTGAAAGAAAGTGCGCTGGTTTCAAAAAAAGCCGGCGATTGGGCGGCAATCAGCGGGCTTTTCATGATGCTCACGCTTTCGCCGTGCGAAGGTTTCCTGCCTGTTTATCTTTCCGGCGTGCAGTTCGGGTGGCGCGGATTTGTGGTGCTCAGTTTGATTTTAGCGCTGGGCACATTGGCTGGAATGCTGGTGTTTACCTGGTTGACGCTCGTTGGGCTGGAGCGATTCCAAGTGCAAAAATTCGAGCATTATGAGGCGGCGATGCTCGGGACAATTTTTTCCGTGCTCGGAATTCTGATGCTTGTGTTTGAGCACGGGCATTGAGCCTCGGCCGCGCTAAGCCGGAACGATGCGGTTGAATTGGGTGGAACGCGACCTCCCGCCTTCGCCAAGGCTACGACGGACAAGCCGGGCGCGTTTTCTCCTGCACACATCGCACCAACCCGCCCGGAGGTCGGGTTCCACCATTCAGTCCGCGCCATTCATCAGCAGAACGATCGTTCGACTGAATGGATACGGCTAAGACCACCGTGGACAGATTGGACTGAGGATCGCGGCGAGCACGCACGCCAGCAGAAAAGGCCAGCGAGCTTGCTCGCGCTCCGGAGCCGGCAGGCACGGAGGCCCGCCGCTACGGGATGGGATATTTCGTAGACACGCCCTAACGCTGACCGAACCGCTTATTCGCGCGGCGTGTAGAGTGAGACGAGCGCGGCGCCGATGGCTTGGGAAAGTTCGCCGAGAGTGGCGGGCACGATCTTTAGCTTCAGGCGTTGCTGGGCCCACAAATACGGCTCGGCCGACTCGCGGATAATGCGCAGATAACGTTCGCGGAACTCCACGGTGGTGGCGTCCGGATCGATGAGACCTCCGCCGATCACGACAAATTCACTGTCCACCGCCATGAGCAGGGAAGCCATGTGCAAGCCGAGGGCGCGCGCTTGGAAATTGAAGATTTCCACGGCGAGTGGATCGTCTTTCTGAGCCAGAGTGCGCAGCGCGAATACTTTTTCCTTGATCGGAGTGGCCGACGTCGCGAGGGCGTGATCGGGATATTTCTTCAGCATCTCCTCGAGTAATTGCGGGAGGCCGGAGAGGGTGGTGTAGGCTTCGATGCAGCCCCAGTCGCGGCCGCAACCGCAGCGAAAGGGGCGGATGTTGCCCAACAGGTGCAAAGGAGCGGGCATGTGTCCGCCTTCCATGCCGGAAAGAGTGTCACCATCGAGCGGCAGGCCATTGGCGTCAACGTAGGCCACGCCCAAACCTGAGCCGGGGGCGAGCATGAGCACGCTGGCTTTCTTGCCGCCGCGGACGCGCTGGGCTTCGGCGACGCCGCCGTAATTTCCGTCATTGCCCACCACGAGTGGAATCGAGCGATCGGCGGCCAGTGCGATGGCGCGGCTGTAGTCGGCGTGGAAATCCCAGCCTTCAAAACTGCGCGGAAGATTGGCTGCGCGACCCATGACGCCGTAACGTTCGTAGGGGCCGGGAATGGCGAGACCCACGCCTTGAACCTGACTCCACGTCAGGTTGTTTTCGGCGAGGAATCCATTTACGCCGTCAATCCAACCGCTGATCACGGCGGCCGTGCCGGCGCTCGAGTTGGTCGAGCTTTGGCGCAACTTGTGCGAGATGATTGAGCCATCGGCCCAGACGCCGCCGGTCTTTGAGGTGGTGGCTCCGCTGTCGGTGCCAATGAAGATTCCTTTGTTTGACATGGTGAAAATAGGGGAGGTTAAACGGAGAAATTAAATTAATTGGCACGAGCGACCGCACTCGGCAACGGCAAAGAATGGAGCGTGCGACGACTTTCAGCGCGAGGCGAAATGCAGGGCGATTTTTTCGCGGCGGAAATCGAAGACGCGCTGGAGGGTGGGTTTTATCCACCACCAGCGGACGACTTCGCTCAGCGGAGCCAGCGGCAGGGCGTAGGTCACGCGATCGGTCATTTCGACGCCCCCGGATTTCGCCGTAAAATGGTGTTCGTGATGCCAGATTTTATACGGCCCGGCCCGTTGTTCATCGACGAAGTAAGAACCTTCGCGCACGTGGGTGATTTCAGTCAGCCAGCGGACGCGGAGGCCCGGCAAAAGGCGGATCCGGTAGGCGATCATTTGGCCGGCGTACATCGGGCCGGGATTCGTCAGCGTTTCAAAATGCAGTTCCGGTGGCGTGAGCGCATTGAGATTATTGGGCGTCGCGAAAAAATCCCAGACGTCCTCGGGTGTGGCCGGAATGAATTGAGTGAACAGCAGTTGGTGAATCACGGGGACAACGGATGAATGAAATGCGGTGCGTCAACCAGGCGGGCGAGAATTAGCCCGCTAGATTTGTGCGAGTTGGGCTGACGCGGCGATGACGCGGGTGAGCCGGCGTAAACGGGTGGGCTCCCTTTTTGCACTCGTGACATGGTGGATGATTTTCCGCTGATACCACGGCGCCTGAGCGGCGAAGAAGGCCCACGCTTTTTTGTTGGCTTGAAATTTCTCCCGATAGGTCGGCGGAAGGGAAGTGGGTCGATCTTTTGTTCGAAGGAGTAAATGCCGGTTTTGCCAGCGGTGCGGGCTGCAAACGCGCGGAGGCCGGCGGGACGCATTTTGCCCAGGGCAGTCAAACGTGCCACATGAGCAACGTTCACGTTACTCCAAATGCTCCCGGATTTTCGTGGCGTGAACCGGCGCGTATAACTGCCTGCGTCAATTTTTCGGATGACGCCGTCGATCCAACCGAAGCACAGGGCTTCATTGACGGCCTCTTGGTAAGTCAGGCCACCCTGATCGGAATTTTTCTTGTAGAAGCCGACCTGCAGCTCAGTGACGGTGGCATGGTTGATTTCCAGCCACCGGCGGAATTCAATCGCGGAGGAAAAATGAAAGACTTTCATGGGCGAGAGGACTCCACCAGAATGTCTGTGAGTGTCGCCTTAGGTGTGCGCAGCCTGTTCCGGCGGGAGCTCGTGGAGCTTGAGCTCGGGGTTTTTCTCCGTGAAATAGCGCATCGTCCACTCGTTTGGAAAGAGCACGACGGGGTGGTCGAACTTATCGGCCCCGAAACTGACTCCGCTGGCGACAATGTACTTTGAGAAATCGATCGAGCCTTTGCCTGAGCCGAGTGTCGAGCCGTCCGCCTGAGAGAGCCACCGAAGAACGGTCCACGGAGTGGGAGTGAGGCGGCATTCGGCGCTGTATTCGCTTTGGAGGCGCCACTGGACGACTTCGAATTGCAATGGTCCGACAGCGGCGAGAAGCGTTGCGCCGGGGGGAGCATTGCGGGCGGTGAAGGATTGAACGACGCCTTCCTGGAGGAGTTGCTCCAGGCCTGCGCGGTATTTCTTCGAGTCGGCGGAAGTCGGATTTGAGATGTAAGTGAAAACCTCGGACGGGAAGCGAGGGATCTCGTTATAATAAATTCCGCGGTCCTCGGTGAGGGTGTCGCCGATGCCAAATTCACTGTGGCCCACCAAACCAATGACGTCGCCCGGCCACGCTACGTCGACCGTTTCGCGCTCGCGGCCGAAGAGTTTATGGGAGGAGGACAAGCGGACCTGTTTCCCGGTGCGCTGGTGGGTGACGACCATGTCGCGTTCGAATTTACCGGAGCACACGCGGAGAAACGCGATGCGGTCGCGATGCTTCGCATCCATGTTGGCCTGAATCTTGAAGATGAAACCGGAAAATTTTGAATCGCTCACTGAGACCACCCGTGCGGCCGTCGGTTGGGCCATGCCCGGAACCGAAACACTGACGGACGTGCGCGGTGCCGGAGGCACGGAATCCTTAAGGAAACCGTCGAGCAGAAGTTGAATGCCGAAATTATTAACGGCTGAGCCGAAGTAGACCGGGGTTTGTTGGCCGGCTTGAACAGCCTTGAGATCGAACGGATGGCCCGCGCCATCGAGCATTTCGAGCTGCTCCTTCACCTGCGCGTAGGTGTCGTCATCGAGCCGGTCACGCACGGCGGCATCGTCGAGGGAAGTGACGTTGACAGGTGCTTGGAATTTGCCGCCGGGGACGCGCTCGAAGAGGTGGACCTGACGTGTGCGGCGGTCGAAGACGCCTTTAAATTGCGGACCGTTACCGAGCGGCCAGATGACCGGAGCAGATTGGAGACCGAGGACGTTTTCGAGCTCGTCGAGGAGAGCGATAGGGTTGTGCGTTGGCCGGTCGCACTTATTCATGAACGTGAAAATGGGTACTCCGCGCCGCCGGCAAACTTCGAAGAGCTTGCGGGTCTGAGCTTCCACGCCTTTGGCGGCATCGATCACCATGAGTGCCGCATCGACGGCTGTGAGGACGCGATAGGTGTCCTCGGAGAAATCTTTGTGACCGGGAGTGTCCAATAAGTTGACGGCGCATCCGGCGTAGTCGAATTGGAGGACGGTCGAGGAGATGGAGATGCCGCGTTGCTTTTCCAGTTCCATCCAATCTGACGCGGTGGCGCGCTGATTCTTGCGATCCTTGACGGCACCGGCCAAGTGAATGGCGTTGCCGTAGAGCAGGAATTTTTCCGTGAGTGTGGTCTTGCCTGCATCCGGGTGAGAGATGATCGCAAAGGTGCGGCGTCGGGCGATTTCCTGGGCAGGCGTTGACATGAAGAGGGCAGACGCAAATGAGCAAACGCGCGGAGGGAAAGACTTTTCTAAATAAACCCGAGCACCTCTTTAATTGGGTACGCGTAAGAATGGCGTTTTTGCTTTCTCGCCTGGTGTCCGGATCTGTGCCGTTTCGGTCGCAAAACGCCGCGTGAAGCTGCTTCTGCAGCTCGGAGTCGGAGCAGTTTCCTTGGAGCCAGAGGTGGGCTCTTTAGAGCCGAATTTTGTTTAGTAGCCGCTTGTCGCAAGCGATTTGCTGGCCAACTGTTAATGAAGCGTTAAAACCCATTCTGCACCTAATTGATACTTTAGTTCCTGACTCTTGTGACGTAACTTTTTCTTAACAGGAACAACATGATCTCCATTCTCCTACTTCTTGGTAGTGTTTTGGTTTTAGCGATCGGGGTCATGATTTTTCAATTGGCTCACGCCCCTATGGGGCTGGAAAATGAGGAAGGTTTCCAGTTTGGCCAAGTATCTGGCCCGCAGCGTAAAATGCGTGCGGCCAAGAAAGGGAAATCGATTCATCGTTCCGCGCACGGGATCTCGACTCATATTCCGGCGATCTGATTTTCAGATTTTTTCGGACGCCGTTACGGCGTGGTAATCGGATGGTATTATGTTTCTCAAGTATCTTATCATTAGCGGTATGTTTGTTTTTTGAGATCTATTTGAGCGGCGTGAAGGAGCTTGATCAGCGACCCAATAGAGCCCTACGGATCTTCCGTAGATCATTTTACGGGGTTCGCCGGATAGGAGTGGAGGATGGAACGGCGTATAGTGGGCCAACTTCCAAATCCTATGACCCTCACATTCACTCTCCTCGCGCTCACTTTCATTCTTAGCTTCGGTCTTTTGCTTCTCAATATTTTGTCGGCCCCAGAGGGCTACGAGGATGAAGCCGGCTTTCATGCTGCGGCGGAAAGTGAGGTAAATATTTATGGTCTGGTGGCTGGAAATCAGTCCAAGACGATTCCAGTTTACGTGAAAAGCGTCACTCAGCACGGACTGGTTTGATTTTTAGCTTCTAAGGTCGGGCAAAGCCCGGGAGTGTCAGTGCATGATTGCCAGCCTGAAACTCAAATCCAACGCCAATTCACGTGTACTCGCGGGGCACCCGTGGGTGTTTGGCAACGAATGTGAACAGCTTTTGCCGGCTCAACATGATGGAGAAGTGGTTGAATGCCGCGATGCGAAGGGGAGATTTCTCGGCAGTGGAATTTATAATAGCAAATCCCAGATTGTCTGGCGCCGGCTAAGCCGGGATCGGGTTACTTTGGATGAGGCGTACTTGCGAGCGGCTTTACAGCGCGCGCTTAAACGTCGGGAAGGGATGGGTGATTTCAAACGTCTGATTTGGAGTGAATCCGACGATTTGCCCGGGGTGGTCGTGGATCAATTCGGCGACACCTTGGTGGTGCAAGTGCAGACGCTCGCGATGGAAAAGCTTTCGGCGACGCTGGGCGATTTGATCGCTGAATTGGTGCAGCCGGCGGAAATTGTTTTCCGCAATGATGCGAACATTCGCCGCTTGGAAGGTCTGCCCTTGGAAGTGACGACTCGTTCGGGAAATTCATGGGAACCACGTTGGGTCAACATTGACGGCTTTGAATACTGGCTTGATCTGCAAGGCGGACAAAAAACGGGATTTTATCTCGATCAGCGCCAGCAGCACGCGCGGGTCGCGAAGTACGCGTCGGGTCGGCGGGTGCTGGACGCATTCTGCAATCAGGGATCGTTTGCGCTGCATTGTGCGCGGGCCGGAGCCGCGAGCGTGCGCGGGCTCGACAGTGCGTTTGATGCGGTTGGCCAGGCGAAAAAGAACGCGGAGCGCAATGGCCTGCAGGCCGAATTTATTTCGGCGAACGTGTTTGATTGGTTTACTGCGCAGCGTGACGCGGAGCCGGCGTGGGATTTGATTGTGCTGGACCCGCCACCATTCGCCAAATCGAAGTCGGCGCTGGAAGGAGCGCTGCGGGGCTACAAGGAATTGAATCTGCGCGCGATGAAGGCGCTCACTCCCGGTGGCGTGCTTGCGACGTACGCGTGCTCGCATCACATGCAAGACAAGGAGCTGCGGTCGGTGCTCGCGGAGGCGGCCGCCGATGCAAAACGGCGCGTGCATGTGCTCGAATTCTCCCACCAACCGATCGATCACCCAGTGCTCATCACGATGCCGGAGAGCGAGTACTTGCGCGGCTATATCCTGCGCGTGGAGTAATTGAATTTCAGCCAAAAGAAAAAGGCCGGACCTTGCGGTCCGGCCTTTGTTTTGCCTTTGGGAATACTTGATCCGGCGATCCGGACGATATTAGAGAATGCCGCCGTAGACGGCACTGGCACCCAGTTCTTCCTCGATGCGGAGGAGCTGGTTGTACTTCGCGACGCGATCGGTGCGGCTGGCGGAGCCGGTTTTGATCTGACCGGCATTGGTCGCGACTGCGATGTCGGCAATCGTGACGTCCTCGGTCTCGCCGGAACGATGACTCATCATGCATCGGTAGCCGTTGCGCTGGGCCAGGGCGACCGCATCGAGGGTTTCGGTCAGCGTTCCGATCTGATTTACCTTTACCA
>JANYFP010000170.1 GCA_025362555.1 Verrucomicrobiota bacterium | reverse complement strand
GCGAGCAAGTGGCTGATGTCGCATTCGCTCGGTAACGCTGCCTACCAGGAGAGTAGGGTGGAGCGGGTAGGACGCGTGACGGGCTGCGCGAGGGATCAAGGCCATTGAGGGCAATGGCCCTCATCTTTTCAGTTTGTCGCGCTCGGCTAAGAGTTGCGCGGCGATGCTCAGGGCGATTTCGGTGGGCTGATTGTTGCCGAATGAAAGGCCGACGGGGCAATGAAATTGCCCGGCGCGTTCGGGTGGCAGGCCAGCGGCAATTAATTCGCGGCGGAGAATTTCCGCTTTGGCGTCACTGCCGATGACGCCGATGAAGGGGAATTTTTTTTCGGCGAGGGCGCGTTGCAGGACGGGTCGGTCGCTGGCGTGGCCCTTCGTCAGGCACAGGATAAAAGCGTGATCCGGAATTTGAGGCACCAAGTCGGCGGGCTGCTCGGCACGGACATAGCGAAGGTTGGCCGCGCGGGGGAGGCGATCGAGCCATTCGGGGCGTGGATCACAAATTGTCACCTGGCAGTTGAGCGGGGCGAGGACGGGGACGAGGGCCTGAACGACGTGGCCCGCGCCGAAAATCCAGATGGGCCACGCCGCTCCGACGCCACCGGCAGGATGCGGTTCAAAATAGAGTTTCACCGAGCCGCCACACGTCATGCCGACGTCCGTCTTGAGGGTCCAGTTGACGTAGCGTGGGGTCACAGTTCCCGACTGAAGCATTTCTGCGGCGAGGGCGATGGCTTGCGCTTCGACTTTGCCGCCGCCAATCGTGCCGGTGTACAGGCCGGCGGTAGTAACGAGCATCTTTGCGCCGGAATCCTGCGGGGTGCTTCCGAGTGATTCAGCCAAGACCACAAACACAAATGCGGTCCCTTCGGCTTCGAGGGCGACGAGCTGTTCGTAGAAAGTGGTGTGGTTCATGGCAGAGGGTGCGGTGGGCGGAGTGATCGATCGTCCTGAAGCGCCGTGAGGTCATTCTGCTGGCCAGAGGAACGTACACGCTCAGACTCGGGGCGGTCCCGGGCTAATGATTTACTTCAGCGGCGTGAGGGTGAAGTGACGAAATTCAAATGGAGTGCCTTCGAATTGAAGGCCGATGCGTCCGGCGTGCGGCGTCGTCTTGGTGATTTTGTTTTGGAGCACGCCATTGACGCTCACTTCAATCGTAGCGCCCTGGCAGAGGACATCGTAGCTATTCCATTCCCCCGCCGGCTTCTCGCTGTCGGCCGCCGTCCGTGCTTTGATGGGCGTGGGCGCTCCCGCAGCAGACGTTAGCGGTTCGGCAAAAGTGGCGCCAGCCATGGGGAGAATATCGCCGACAAATTTGTTTTTGGTTTGAAGCTGAATACTGATCGGCCACGCGCGGTCTTTGGGGCCGGCGGTGATGTGGAGTAATACGCCACTGTTGCCTGGTTTATCGGGCCAGCGCCATTCAACGTGCAGCCGGTAATTTTCGTAACTGGCGGTGGTGGCGATGAAACCGACCGGCAGTCCCATGGCAACGATGACGCCATCCGGAAGGATTTTGCAGACGGTGGAAATGTCTGCGGCCGGGGAGGTGTCAAATTTCCAGCCGGTAAAGTCTCGACTGTTAAATAATTCGCCAGCAGAGGCGCCGCAGCTCGTAAAACTGAAGAGAATGATGGCACCAAGGCAGGACGAGAGGGAACGCATGGGGAAGTCTTTAGCAGGTTTGTGGGGTAGTGGGAGAGCTTTTTTTCGGTAAGTTACGGTCAAGCGAATGTCGTGGAATCACGCCTTGTGCACGATGGGACCGAGGATCATTTTTGGCTGCATGATATCTTCCCCGCGGGCGCGTTGTTGGTTGTTTTTTTTGCTGTTGAGTGGCCGGTTGGCGGCAGGGACGCCGATGGACGAGGTGTTCTTGTTCAGTTATTTTGTCGGCAATGGGGAGGACGGGCTGCACCTCGCGACGAGTGAAGACGGTCTCAAGTGGCAGGCGGTGCGGGACGGTGCGTCGTTTTTGCAACCGGTGGTCGGGGAAAATAAATTGATGCGTGATCCTTGCCTGCTGCGTGGACCGGATGGGGTTTATCGCATGGTGTGGACGACCTCCTGGAATGGCGGGACGATCGGCTACGCGAGCTCGAACGACCTCATGCACTGGTCGGAGCAAAAGGCGCTGCCCGTGATGGCGCACGAACCGACGACGGTGAATTGCTGGGCGCCGGAAATAATCTACGACTCGGCGCAGGGGCACTATTTGATTTACTGGTCTTCGACGGTGCCGGGAAAGTTTCCCGTGCCCGATGAGACTCAGCGAAAAGATTTGGACAAGCCTCCGCGCAATCACCGGCTCTATTCGACGACGACGAAAGATTTTTTGAGCTTCACCCCAACGCGGGTGCACTACGAGCCTGGGATAAATGTAATTGACGAGACGATGGTGCAAGACGGCGCCTCGTGGGTGATGGTGGTGAAGAACGAAACGGAGATTCCCACTGCCGCTAAAAATATTTTCATCGTGCGGGCACCCACGTCAGATGGCCCTTGGAGTAAGCCGAGTCAGCCGCTTCCGCCGGCCGGGGTGTGGGTGGAGGGGCCGACCGTCATCAAAATTGGTGACTGGTGGCACGTGTATTTCGATAAATACCGGGATAAGAAATACGGCGTGATCCGTTCGCGAGATTTGCTGCACTGGGAGGACGTGAGTGAGCAACTGGTGCTGCCAAAAGGTATCCGGCATGGTACGGTGTTGCGGGTGCCGCGAGTGGTGGTGGAGGGGTTGCGCTGATTCTGGCTGACGCAAAATGAGGTGGAGCGGGTTGACCTCAACACGCTGGGTTGTGGGCGGGAATCCTGAAGCGCCTTGAGGTCAAGTCGCTCCACCTCATTGCCGGATCCATTCAGTCCGCGAATTCCTGGCTGATTTTGGCCAAGCTGTCCCTACCGCTGTCGGTGGTGCGCTTCAGTTAGCGCTTTGGCGATCGCTGCTTCCACTTTGTTGCGGGCGTGCTGCAAATTTTGAATGAGGAATTGCCGCGCCTTCACGCCGTCCTTGCGGGCCAGCGCCTGAAGGATTTTGAGATGCTCGGCGGCAGTGGTGCGAACGCGATTGGGGGTCGTCGCCACGACCAGCCGCATGAAGCGCAACCGGTCGTTGGTGTCTTTCAATGAGTCGATGATATAGGGGTTGCCGAGGGTTTGGGCGAGCTCGAGGTGAAACGCTTCGTCAGCTTCGACCAACGCTGTGCCATCGATCATTTCGCGGGGAGCGACGTGTTCCAGTGGTCCCCAAAACGCGCGCTGGCGGGCGAGGAGCTCGGGGGGGAGACCGCGCGGCGCGAGGGTGTCGACCACAAATAATTCCAGGGCCAGGCGGAAATCGTAGAGGTGATTGATTCGTTCCGCATCGGGCTGCTGCACGTAGCAACCGCGGTTCGGAATTTTATCGACCAACCCCTGTTCCGCGAGGGCCCGCAGGGCCTCACGCACCGGAATGCGGCTCGCGGAAAGTTCGTCGCATAACTCCTGTTCGCCGAGGTGATGACCCGGGGGATAGTGCCAATGCAAAATACGTTCCCGCAGTTTTTGCTGGATCTGGAGTCCAAGGTTCTTGGAGGGCGCGGTCCGGCGGGCGGGCGAGAGCAGAGCGACGGGAGTGGGGGACGGCATGGCGGGAGAATTATCGCGATGAAGGCCAAGCAGGCAATGCGGAACACTATGAGGCGAATTCACGGCGTTATACAAGATTGTATACAATCTGGCACAGGCACTGCTGAATTCCGCGGACGGCCATTCGTCGCTGCCAATCGTCAGACCTTGCACCCACATGATCCTTCCACACCAAGCACAGTCTTCTTCGCGCATGCCCCGGCTCTGGCCGGTCGTGGCGCTTTGTTCCTGCCTCGCTCCACTCACGACTTCGGCGGCGGATACGCCGGAACCGATTGTCGTGTTGGATAAATTTGTCGCCAGTGCGGCGGCGGCTGACGTCTATCAGGTCCTGCCGGAACGGGATAGTTCCAGTGTTTTCGGCACCTACCGCAGCCAGCAGGATACGCCGCGTTCGGTCACCCTGATCGAGAGCACCCTGATCGATCTTTATGGCATCCATACCGTCAATGATTTCGTGGCCGTGACGGCGGGCACTTTCACCGGCAACTATTTTGGCGTGCCCGGCGCGCTTGATGTCCGGGGTGAGCGTGCGGATAATTTCTTCCGCGGCTTCCGGCGCATTGAGAACCGGGGTAATTTTCCGACGCCAATCGCGGGTACGGATTTCGTCGAGATTATCAAGGGGCCGCCGCCACCGGTTTATGGTGGCGGTAAGGTCGGTGGCATTCTCAATTTCATTCCCAAGACCGCGAAAAGTAAAACGGCCAAGTTCATCGATAAGCCGGTGGGGATCGTGACCACCACAGTCGGAACCTACGGAAAAAAACTCGCCAGTATTGAATATGGCACCCCGTTCTCCCTCCTTGGTAAGCGCTCTGGGGCGTATGTTTTTCTGGAGAGCGAAGACTCCGGAAGTTATTATCACGATATCTATAATAAGGACACGCTGCTCCAACTCGCAGTCGACACCGAAATTTCAGATAGCGTGCTGTTGGAGTACGGCGGCATGGCGCAATGGTCGAAGCTTAATCAGAGCCTGGGTTGGAATCGCGTCACTCAAGCGATGATTGATGGCGACGGCACCTACCTCGCCGGTCGCCCTGCGCTGAATCTTGATACGAACAAAGATGGTTTCCTCTCTCCGTCCGAAGTCAGTCCCTATTCACTGGAGCAGTTCGCTTTTATGAATCCGTTTCCGGTCGGTGCGCTCAGTGCCAATCAAATTGCGGCTTTCGCGCTCGATCCGGCCACGGTGCATCTGGTCCAGCTCAGTCACCACCAGGTCCAGACGGAGTCGATCGATTTTTCCAAGACGGATGCGCTCACGGGATTTTTCGATATCACCAAAACATTCGCGGATAATTCGACGCTCAAGAATCAGTCGTTCTACGACTCGATGAATCACACGAAGTATTCGAGTTACGGTTTTACGGCCGACTACACGGATGTGGTATTTGAAAATAAAACCAGCTTTCATTATAAGTTCGAGCCGTCGAAAGGTACTGTCGTGGATAACCTCTTTGGTTTCTCCTACCGCTACACCAGTGGCGATGAACGCGAGTCGCGCGGGCGCGGGTTTCAGGTCTTGGACCGCCGGGATATTTCCTACGGCGCGACGGGCAACGATCGCTTCGAGGGGGCCTACACGGGCACCGGCAACGTGCCGTATAATTGGCGCCAGATCGGAACGTCTTCTGATGCCGGCGTCTTTGGCCTGGTCAATACCACTTTCGCCGAAAGATTCAGTCTGATTTTGAGTGCGCGCTGGGACGAATATAAGGCCACCACCAATGGCACTGACCTTGGTGGAAATTTTGCCAAGGTGTCCGGGAGCGACAATGCCTTCACCTATAATGTCAGTCTGAGCTACAAGGCCGAGTGCGGTCTTACTCCCTATGTCACCTATGCGGAATCCAGCTACCTCGAGCTCGGTCAAAGTGGCATGATCGACCGCTTGAATCTCGAAGGCGGCACGTGGTTGCAGGATTC
Source organism: Verrucomicrobiota bacterium (assembly GCA_025362555.1). Lineage (GTDB taxonomy): Bacteria > Verrucomicrobiota > Verrucomicrobiia > Opitutales > Opitutaceae > Lacunisphaera. The sequence goes on along the minus strand of JANYFP010000170.1, from coordinate 8,371 downwards.
GAAGATCACGGAAGCGGGCGTGAAGGGCACACTGCTGGAGAAGCGGCTTTACGCCACTCTCGCGTACTATGAGCAGGAGAAAACCGCCTTCAATACCCAGGCTGGCAGCTTCGACAAGTACAAGTCCAAGGGCCTGGAGTTGGAGGCCCGCTACGCGCCCACCAAGGCGCTGAGCTTTACCGCAGCGGCTACGATTCAAAAGACCACGCTGTTGAATTCGCCATTTTTTCTCGGTGTCACCCCGTCCTACTTGGGGCTCGATCCGGCAAAGTCTTATGGCGGACGATTTGTCGCGGTCGGGGCTTTGATCGGGGTGCCGTCAAATTTGGAGACACCCACGCCGCATGAGGTCCTGTCGATGGGCGGCACGTATACTGCGCCGACTGGTTGGGGTTTATCCCTCGGCGGCTCGTATGTTTCCTCGATGAATGCGGGTTACCTCCAACAGATCCGCCTGCCGTCGTATTTCGTCACTCGGGCCGCGATCTTCTACAATAAAGGTCCCTGGTCATTCCGGGTTAATGGCACGAACATCCTGAATGAGAAATACTACACGCCGCAGTTTCTTTTCTGGGACACTTTCATCAGCCCGAGCCAAGGTCCGACGGTTGAGTTGAGCGTCGCCTACAAATGGTGAGGGGTGCCCTGTTCCCTCTTGCGCTCCGCCCCGGCTTCAATCCGTGGCGGATAATTTTCCGGCCCACTAATTGCTTACCCCTCTTACGATGCCCATTATTAATGATCCTGCCGTGAGTGCGGAAATCGCCGCACTGCACGATGCCTATGAGCGCGCGCTTTCGGCGAACAATCTCGAGGCGCTGCGCGATTTTTTCTGGTCCTCGCCCCACGTCGTGCGGTTTGGCGTGGCGGAACATCTTTATGGTCCCGCTGCGATTGAGGAATACCGGCAGAATCATGCTCCGGTGTTTACCGATCGGAAATTATTAAGGCGAACGATTGTCGCTCTTGGCGTCGAAACCGCCTCCGTGATGTGCGAGATTTCCCAAGTCGTGTTTGGGGTTCAGCGCCATTGCCGGCAGTCGCAGGTCTGGGTGCGCTTTCCGGAGATCGGTTGGAAGATTATTGCCGCACATGTCTCTAACGCGCTCGTGCGATCCCCGGCGAATTGGGAAGCATACACTGATCAGGCGGCCGCTGCGGTCGGCTTGTCCGTCGATGCGGCATACCGGGCAGGCGTCGCCGGCAACCTGGCCCGCGCCGCGATTATCGCCGGCCCGCTGCTTGATTTTCCGCTCCCGACGGCAGCAGAACCGGCAGCAATTTTCTCCGCATGAATCTCACTGACGCTACTGCTCTCGAAATTGCAGCCGCCGTGCGATCGCGGCAGATCACGGCTCGCGCGGTCGCGGAAGCTGCGCTGGCCCGGGTGGGATCAACGCACGAACGCGTCAATGCTTTCACTGCGGTCACCGCCACCCGCGCGCTCGCCGAAGCGGATGCGGTTGATGCAACGCTGGCGGCCGGCGGTGATCCGGGGCCACTGGCGGGCGCGCCCTATGCCGTGAAAAATCTTTTTGATCTCGCCGGTGTTGTCACCGTCGCGGGCTCGAAAATCAATCGCGATCTCGCGCCGGCCCCAGCTGATGCGACGGCGGTGAACCGATTGCAGGCGGCGGGTGCGGTTTGTCTCGGGGCGCTCAACATGGGTGAATACGCGTACGACTTTGTCACCGACAACGCGCACGACGGACCCACGCGTAATCCGCGGGATTTGACGCGCTCGGCCGGTGGTTCCTCGGGGGGCAGCGGCGCCGCGGTTGCCGCCGGCCTCGTCCCGTTTACGCTCGGCACGGATACGAACGGTTCGATTCGGGTGCCGTCATCGTTCTGTGGAATTTGGGGGATCAAACCGACCTACGGGCGCCTTTCGCGCGGCGGAAGTTTTCCGTTTGTGGATAGCCTTGATTGCATTGGACCGTTTGCGCGTTCCGTCGGTGATCTCGCGGCCACTTATGATGTGATGCAGGGGCCGGATGTGCGTGATCATGCCTGTACCGCGCGACCTGCGGTGTCGGGTGCGTTGACGCTTGAAGCGGGCCTCGATGGCTTGCGCGTGGCGGTGCTCGGCGGTTATTTTGCGCAGGGCGGAGATCCGCAGGTTCACGCGGCGGTGGCAAAAATCGCCGGGGCTCTTGGGGTGACGCGGCAGGTTGAAATTCCAGAAGCGGCCGTCGCCCGCGCGGCGGCTTTCCTCATTACGTCGGTCGAAGCCGGTCGGCTCCATCTTGGAAACTTAAAAACTCGCGCGGCGGATTTTGATCCTGGGATGCGTGATCGGTTTTTCGCCGGGGCGCTGTTGCCCGCCGCGTGGTATCTTCAGGCGCAGAATTTCCGGCATTGGTTTCAGACCCGGATGCGGGAAATTTTCCGCGACGTGGATGTCTTGCTGGCTCCGGCGACTCCCGTATCTGCCACGCGTATTGGTCAGGATGAAATGACGCTCGATGGCCGGACCATGCTCGTGCGGCCCAATCTCGGGCTTTTTACCCAACCCATCTCTTTCGTCGGGTTGCCGGTGGTTGCTGCGCCCGTGCATACGGTCGGCGCCATGCCGGTCGCGGTCCAGCTCATCGCGGCTCCTTGGCGCGAAGCGGAGCTTTTGCGGGTGGCTCGTGTGCTCGAGCAATCCGGCGTCTGCACTGCGCCGGTTGCGGCCCTTGGTCTATGAACTTTTCTCCGACCGCCATCGTTCCTGCGGAACCGTACGAATTCACTCTGACGCCGTCGGCGTGCGCTTTGCTCATCATCGATATGCAGCGGGATTTTTTGGAGCCCGGTGGTTTCGGTGAGGCACTCGGCAATGATGTTTCTTTTTTGCGCCGCACGATTGCTCCGAATGAGCGGCTGCTCGCGGCGTGGCGTCAGCGGGGGATGACCGTGATGCACACGCGAGAGGGGCATCGGCCGGATCTCTCGGATTTGCCTGCGGCGAAACTGGGTCGTGGGCGGAGTTCATTGCGCATTGGTGATGTCGGTCCGATGGGAAGGTTGCTGGTGCGCGGTGAGCCGGGGCATGCGATTATTTCTCAGCTTAGTCCGGCGTTTGACGAAGTGGTGATCGATAAGCCGGGGAAGGGCGCGTTCTGGGCGACTGATCTGCACGATGAACTGCAGCGCCGGCAGATTCGCCAGCTTGTGATTACTGGCGTGACGACGGAGGTGTGTGTGCACACGACGCTGCGCGAGGCGAATGACCGCGGCTATGAGTGCCTCGTGCCGGCGGATTGTGTCGGTTCCTATTTTCCGGAATTACACCTTGCGGCTCTGGCCATGATCAAGGCTCAGGACGGAATTTTCGGTTGGGTTTCTGATTCGAATAAAATTCTCACTGCGCTCGGTTAGGGCCGCGCGCGCCAGCTCCATGAAAAAATTATGATCACGACTAACAAACCCCGTCTCTGGGTGCCCGGCGATTGGAATGCCTTTTTCGGTTTCGGCACCAATATTCTCGTCAATGTTCTGACGCTGACCGGGCTGTTGCGGTTCGTCATCAAGATGCCTGATGAGCTTGTCTTCGGGCGGATCTTGCCGGCGGTTGGTCTGACGCTCTGTCTCTCGACCTGTTATTACGCGTGGCTGGCGTATGATTTGGCGCGTAAAACGGGGCGCACGGATGTGTGCGCGTTGCCCTCCGGTCCAGGTGTCGGGCACATGTTCATCGTGGTTTTTGTGGTCATGTTGCCGATCAAGCTGCGAACCGGAGACCCGATTAAGGCGTGGGAAGCCGGGCTGACGTGGGTGTGTATTCAAAGTGTGGTGCTCGTCATCGGTGGATTTCTTGGGCGATGGGTGCGGAAGGTGACGCCGCGAGCGGCGTTGCTAGGCACGCTGGCGGGCGTGTCGGTCACATTCATTTCGATGCGGCCCGCGCTGCAGATGTATATGACGCCGCTCATTGGTCTCGTCTGTTTTGTAATTCTCCTGGTCAACTGGTTTGGCGGAGTTCGCTACTTTCGCGGGATTCCCGCCGGATTGGTGGCCATCGCAGCGGGTACGTTAATCGCGTGGGGCTCGAATTTGTTTCACCTTAACTATGGGGAGCTCTCGCTGACTGGTTTGACGGAGTCGTTTGCTAATTTCGGCTTTCGCGTGCCACTGCCGGCCTTCGGCCACGTGTTTTCCGGCTTTGAATATCTCGGCGTGCTGCTCGTCACGGCGATTCCTTTCGGGCTGTACGATCTCGTGGAGGCCATCGATAATGTGGAAAGTGCTGCGGTGGCCGGGGATTGTTTTCCCACGACGAAGGTGCTCGCGGCGGATGGCTTGATCAGTCTGCTCGGGAGTCTGATGGGTAATCCGTTTATTCTCGCGGTTTACATTGGCCACCCCGGGTGGAAAGCGATGGGCGGGAGGGTGGGATATTCGGTGGCGACGGGCGTGATGATCATCGCGTTTTGTTGGTTAGGGATTGTGCCAGTGATGCTCGCGTTGATTCCGGTGGTCGCGATTTTGCCGATCTTGCTCTACATCGGAATGCTGATCGGCTCGCAGGCGTTTCAGGAGACGCCCCGCCGACATGCACCGGCCATTATCGTCGCGTTGGTGCCGAATATCGCGGCGTGGGCGCTTGCGCAGGTGAAAGGCGCGCTGAGTGCGGCCGGCATTTTTTCGGTCGATGACGCGCTGCAGGCGAAGATGGCCGGTGAGGGGGTTCTCTTTCATGGATTGGAAATCCTTGGTGGTGGGGCCGTGCTTGCCGGACTCGTGCTTGCGGCCATGACGGTCTTTATCATCGAACGCCAGTTGTGGCGTGCGGCATCCTTTGCGGGCGCGGGTGCGGCGCTGACTTTTTTCGGGTTTATGCACGGCGAACGGATCGGGATTGGGCAGTCGCCGGCAGTGGCGGCGAGTTATCTGGCCGTTGCGATTTTCCTCGCGGGGTGCGCGAAGTTTGCTCCCGGGATTCCGCTGCCATCGGAGACGTCGTCGCACCATCACTGAGTTGATCGGACGGCTCGTCGCTTTTGACCTAGAAATTTCCGTGCGCGGCATGCGACGTGCTTTGATTTGGGCGTAACACACTCCAATAATAACGTAACACGACTCGCCATGCACCTTCATCGCCGGATTACCTGTCTCTTCGTTCTTTCTCTCACCGCGTTCGCTGCCGTCGCGCAAGCCGCTCCCCTTAAAATTGCGTACAGTGATTGGCCGGGTTGGGTGGCCTGGGAAGTCGCCATCCAGAAAGGCTGGATCAAACAAGCCGGGGTTGATGCAGAATTTCTCTGGTTTGAATACGGTCCATCAATGGAAGCTTTCACGGCCGGAAAAGTGGACGCGGTGATGGTGACCAATGGTGATTCACTCGTCACGGGCGCAAACGGGGCTAAGAATACGGTCATCATGCTGACCGATTACAGCAACGGCAACGATCAGATCGTCGCCAAAGCGGGCATCAAGTCGTTGAAAGATTTGAAAGGCAAAAAGATCGGCCTCGAAGTCGGGGTTGTGGAGCACCTGATGTTGCTCAATGCCCTGAAGAAGATCGGTCTTTCTGAAGCCGACGTTGAAATTGTGAACACGCCCACCGGCCAGACCCCGCAGGTCTTGGCCTCCGGTCAGGTCGACGCGATTGCGGCGTGGCAACCGAATGCCGGTCAGGCACTCAAAGCGCTTGCGGGATCGACGACGATCTACTCCAGCGCTGACGAGCCCGGACTCATTTACGACACCATCACGGTGACGCCGCAGAGTCTCGCGCAGCACCGCGCCGATTGGGTGAAACTGGTCGCGGTCTGGGATCGGGTGCTTGCTTACATCACGGACCCCGCGACCAAGCCGGACGCGCTGAAGATTATGGCTGCGCGCACGGGCTCTACGCCGGAGGATTACGCGGCATTTATTAGCGGCACGCATTTTCTTTCACTCGCGGATGGGGCAAAAATCATTGCCAGCAAGAGCGTGGGTTTCAGCTCGCTCAACGCTTCTTCCGCTGCGGCCAATGAATTCAATGTCAAGAACGCGGTCTACAAGGAATCCCAGGATGTGCCTTCCTACGTTGATGCAAAACTCACCGGCGAAGCGATCGCCAGTGTGAAGAAATAATCTTCGGACCGGCTCTGTTCGGTCCCGCGTAATATGCTTCGTCCCCGTTGGTTTGCCATTGGTCAGGCGCTGCCGCCTCGTTTGCGTCTGACGCTGACGTTGCTGTCGTTTCTGTTGCCCGTGGCGGCGTGGGGGCTGGTCAGTTATGTGCCTTGGATTTGGCATCCCTTCGTTCGAGTGGAGAGCGCCGGTGATGTCACTTGGTTCAAGCCGGGCCTCCTCGTTGAGCGCTCGGTTTTCGCGGAGGAAAATCTCAAAATCCTCGCTGCGGGCGGCCACGCGGCGGACGGGTCGCGGGCCAATCCGGTTTTCCTGCCGGCACCACACGAAGTCGGTCGCGCTTTTTGGACCGCCTTTCACGCCAAGCCGCAACTGCGCGGTGATTTATGGTTACATGAAAGTCTGTGGGTTAGTATTCGCACCATCTTCTGGGGCTTTGCGATTTCGTCTTTGATCGGCGTTCCGTTGGGAATTCTCTGTGGGGCGTACGCGCCGATTTCACGGCTCGCCGAGCCCATGATTGACTTCGTGCGCTACATGCCGTCGCCGGCGTTCGGCGCTCTGGCGGTCGCGGTGCTGGGCATTTTCGATGCGCCAAAAATTGCGGTCATCGTTATTGGCACGTTCTTCCAACAAGTTCTCATTATCGCGAATACGGTCCGCCGTCACGATCCCGCGTTGGTCGAAGCCGCCCAAACCCTCGGTGCGCGCCCGTGGCAATTGTTGCGGCGAGTGATTGTCCCTTCCTGCATCGTCGATCTCTATAACGACCAGCGCATTTTGCTCGGCTGGGCGTGGACCTACTTGATCGTCGCCGAAGTGGTGGGCGTGAGCAGTGGCATCACGTTTTTTATCAATCAACAGGCGAAGTATCGGAACTTCGACAATGTCTATGCGGCCATCATTATTATTGGCGTCATCGGCCTCGCGACTGATCAGGTCCTGGCCTTTATCGGACAGCGGATTTTCGCGTGGAAGAATCCGCGTCCAAGTCGGATTCGGAGTTTCTTCGCCCGGCTCTTTGCGCGCCGTCCAGTGGTGATGCTGGTTGAGCAAACCACTCCGCCAACCAATCCGGCATGAGCGCACCGGCCGACTTTATTTTGCCTGACTACCGGGTCCAAACTCCTGCGGTGGCGGAGCGTTTCCGCCGACTCAAGGAGCGGCCGGTCGTGCTCAAAGTTGAGGACCTCGGTCGGGAATTTGCCAGCAATGGCGGTACGGTAACCGCTCTGCGCAAGATAAACCTGGATATTCACCGACGTGAATTGGTCTGCGTGATCGGGCCATCGGGTTGCGGGAAGTCGACGCTTATCCGCATCATCGCCGGGCTCGATGCGCCGACGTCGGGTCGGATGCTGGTGGACGGTAAGGAATCCAGTGGACCGAGTCCGGAGCGTGGAATGGTTTTTCAAGGCTACACCTTGTTCCCATGGCTGACAGTAACGCGCAACGTGATGTTCGGTTTGGAGATGAGCGGCATGGATAAGACGCAGGCCGAAAGTGAGGCACTGCAATGGATCGATTTAGTCGGGCTGGGGCGATTTAAGGATTCGTATCCCGCGCAGCTTTCCGGCGGCATGAAGCAGCGCGTGGCGATCGCTCGCGCCCTCGCGCCGAATCCGCGCGTGCTGTTGATGGACGAACCTTTTGGTGCGCTCGATGCCCAGACGCGCGCTCAAATGCAGGCGCATCTGCTCGAAATTTGGCGGAATATTGAGGTTACTATTTTGTTCATCACACATGATTTGGATGAGGCGATTTTTCTCGCCGACCGAATCGTGGTTCTTAAGGCCAACCCTGGCGAAGTGCAGGAAATTATCGAGGTGCCGGTTCCGCGTCCGCGTCATCCGGATCAGGTTAATTCGCCGGAGTTTCTCGCCACTCGCCGCCGGCTCGATGAGTTGATTCATCCCCGCACGGTTCACGCTCCGGCGGAAAAATTGCCCATTTTCCGCATGACTCAGGCTGGCGATGACGTGGAGTGAATATGATTGCTGCTGTTTTACCATTGGCCGGATCACAACCCTCATCCAAGGTGGGTTCCTCTCCTATGTCCCGCCGCCAACCCAGTCTTGCCCGCTTCAGCGTATCGCTCCCTTCCGACTTGCTCGATGAGCTCGACGCGATGGTGGTGCGGCGCAAACTGCCGAACCGTTCGCACGCGATCGCGGAGATGGCCCGTGAGCAATTGACCGAGCACGCTGGCGAGGTCGGCACCAAGAGCATGGCCGGCACGATCAGTCTGGTTTACGATTATCGGAAACGAAATCTCCAGCGGAAGCTCGCCGACATCCAGCACGAG
>JANYFP010000131.1 GCA_025362555.1 Verrucomicrobiota bacterium | reverse complement strand
GTTGGTGTTATTCATACGGTAAATTCGTCGGGTGGGATGTTGTCTAAAGTGAGGCCGAGGGCTGGGTGGTAGCAGGCAACGTCGAGGACATAGAGTTCGAGGTTGGGCAAAAGAGGGCGAATGAGTTCGCGGGCCTGGAGGAGCTTGAATTTGTGGTGACGCACGTTGACCATGGAGCGCTGGAGGCGGCGGAGGTCGTCGCGTTCGAAGCGGCGTTGGCCGGGAGCGAGGACGCGGGTGCGGAGTTCCTCGATGAGTGGTGCGGCCCACTGGCCACCGCGCATGTCACCAGCGACGATGACGGGCGTGCCGGAGTCTTCAATGACGCGGGCTTTGCGCGCGACTTCGCGGTAGCGGAGATAGCTGCGGTCTTCCTGGATGGTTGATTCGCCGGGCTTGGCGTGGTCCGTGTTGACCACTTGGTAGAGTGCCTGGAAGTAGCCCGGAAAAATATCGGAGGAGGTGGCGAGATGTTCCGCAGCGGTCGCGGTGTCACCCAAGGCGGCAAGGGTGATGGCGGCTTGGTCTGAGGCGGAGCGATAGACGCCGAGCGGCTGCTTGTGGTCGGCGGGTTGAAAAACGTGGACGATGCCGGTGGGGCGGCGACCCTCGCGGTTGCAGCGGCCGGCGACCTGCACGATGGAGTCGAGTGGACCGAGGGCGCGCCAGACTTCCGGGAAATCAACGTCCACGCCGGCCTCGATGAGTTGCGTGGAGATGACGCGACAAGGTTGGCCTGATTGCAGACGCTTTTTGACTGTGGCGATAAGATCAAGGCGATGTTGGGCACACATCGCGGAGGAGAGGTGGATCGGAGCTTCATCAGCCCGAAGGAGGCGGCTGAGTTGCTCCCAGAGTTCGCGGGCGTGGCGGGTAAGGTTGACCACGCAGAGCACTTGCGGGGTGGCGGCAAGGCGGGCGGCGAGTGTGGGCCAATCGAAAGTTTCGTCGACGGCGGGGAGTCGATAGGTGACACGGCGGAGCTGGCGGAATAGTACGTCAGGTTCGGGAGCTATTTCACGGAGCTCGGCGGGAAGGAAGCCATCGGGAAGTGCGGAACAGCGGCGGAAGGCGGGCTGAGTGGCTGAGCTGAAGACAAAGCTGGTGCCGTAGTTCGTCGCGAGTTCGCGAAGGACATTGAAGGTGGGAGCGAGCAGGTGGGCGGGCAGTGTTTGAACTTCGTCAAAGATGACGACCGAGCGAGAGATGCGATGGAGTTTCCGGCAGCGAGAAGGGCTGGCTGCGAAGAGCGATTCGAGGAATTGAACTGATGTCGTGACGATGACGGGGGCGTCCCAATTTTCCGAGACGAGTTCGAGGCGAGATTTCTCCTCTTCGTCAGCATCGTCGGAGGGAGCGACTCCAGAATGATTTTCAAGGACGACGTCGTTGCCGAAGATGCGCCGGTATTCGGCGGCATTTTGCTCGATGATGGAAAGGTAGGGAATGACTACGATGATGCGCCGTAGGCTGTGAGCGCGGGCATGGGCAAGAGCAAAGGCCATCGAGGCGAGTGTCTTGCCACCGCCGGTTGGGACGGTAAGTGAGAAAAAGCCTGTGGGCAGGGTGGCGCGCTCAATCGCGGTGTCGAAGATGCGGTTGCGCAATGATGCGAGCGGACTGGTAGGATTGGTCGCGGCTTTATTCGCACGTTCGGCATGGACGGCGGCAAGCAATGTATCGCAATCGAGGGGAGCATCTGCGGGCGGCGAGTTTGGCCAGTGTGCGGTGTCGAGCCGATCAGCATCGACGATGCAGGAAAAAATTATGCGGGTATAGAACTCAGCGGAATGTTCGTCGCGAATCCACGAAGGTGGCGTGGGTAATAACGGTAAAGGACCAAATTCGTTTTCGAGCCGGGCGATAAGCGTAGGAATAGACTGCGGAATGTGGAGGCCGGGTTTGCCGCACATGCCTTCGATGTCACATTGATTGTGAAGTCCTGCGTGATGGCCTGCGATGGCGAGTTTCGAAGCGAAGAGTTGAGGGCGGCTTTCGTCTGCCGCCCACGCCGCCCCGAAAATGGCATGTTGAGTTTCGGTACTGCTGGAACGTTCGCCGCGCAGGTAGGATTGGAATTCATCACGGTATTTACCCAAATCATGCAAGAGCCCGGCGAGGCGGGCTTCGTCGCTGGCACCGAAGGGAGCGGCGAATTGGGCGGCTAGCTCGGCGACGTTGTGCAGATGGACATTCAACCGCTGCCATTTCCTGGACGATTCCGGGAGTCGATTGCCGTTTTCGTCTTCGGCGGTGTGGGCGTAGAAGGTCATGAATCAGTTTCGGTCAACATTTCTCCTGCGGCAGGCGGAGATGAGGTGCGAGCCGCAGGGAAATGGCGACTCACGCAATTCAGATCCGGAATTTAAAATTTGAGACGGATTTCGGGCCACACGGCGCTGGTAGTCGTACGGGGCGTTGCCGGCTTGCGGGGTCGTAGCGTCACCGGTCGGGCGAAGGCTGGTGGCGGTGCGGAAAAAATCGTCGTAGGCGGCGGGCATGGGGCGGCTTATCTAAAGTTGTGAATTGCGGTTTTTTGTTTAGCGAGATCGATCCCCTCTGGAAGTCGAATGGGCCAGCGTTGCTCGCTGGCGTCAACTTGCAGGTAGATCAGAAAAGCCACGATGCGGGAAAAAGTTGGTTGGGCCATGCGTGCTGGAGTTAAGCACGAGCTTATCACAGAGGGTGGGACACCGAGCGTCACTGTGAATAAGTTTTTCAGAGTGGCGGCGATAACGGCGTGGCGGTCAGCGGCGGCCCTGCTTGATAGCGAGCGACGAGAGCGGCGGCTTCGGTCCGGATGGCGGCGCGCAACTCGGCCGGGGCGAGGACTTCGGCATGGGAGCCGCAGGCGAGCACGCGGCGTTGGACGTCGATCAGGTTGTTGAGTCGCAGGGTGACTTTTATCCCGCCACCAAGGTTGTTGGACTTGTCGCCGTCGGGAAGGTCCATGATTTCTTGTGAGGCGTGCCAAGGACGCTCGCGCACGTAAGGAGCAACGGTGGAATCGAAAATAATCTGCACCGTGATTTCTTTTCCACCGGTGAACCGGCCCAAACTGCCGCGCAGGTAGGTGGGCAAATCGAAGCCGGTCGGTGGTTCAAAAGAGGGACCGGCCACGGCTGCGCGAATGCGCGCGAGGAGGAAATTGCGCGGGGCGCGGCGAGTGGGATCGTGAGCCACCAACACCCAGCGGTGGTCGAGAAACGCGAGGTGCAACGGGTGGATGGTGCGCCGCTCGTCGGCCTCGGCACCGGGTTTGCGGTAGTGGATGCGCAACTCGCGACGACGGCGAATCGCTTCCAGTGCCACGGGGAAGAAACGAGTTTCCTCATCGGCTTCCACTGCGTCGTCAGGTTGGAAGACGAGATGACTGACTTCGGTGGCGGGCAGGGAAATGGCGCTGCCGATGACCCCGGCGATCTTGCCCAGAGCGGCCGTGAGGGCGCGACCAAGCGAGGAGCCGCGCCAGGCGGAAAAAGTGTGGCCGGCGAGAACCAGAGCGAGCGCCTCATCGGCATCGAGTCGGAGAAGGGGTAGCAAATCACAGGGGCGTTCGTAGAAATAGGTCTGGGTGGACGGCTCCCAGGCAATGGCTGCACCGAGCTCGTGGCGCATGAACTCGACATCGCGTTTGATGGTGCGGGATGAAACTTCAAGTTCGCGGGCGAGCGTGACGGCGTTCGCGCGGCGTCCATTGCCCAGCCGGATATGAATCTTAACGATGCGGGTGAGCACGGAACCGCCGCAATCGGGACTCTGATTCTGACGACGGCGCGAAGCCGGTGCCGGCGTGATGCGCTTCGACAAATTCCGTGCGGAGGGATGCAGAGGAGATGGCATAAATTTATCCCGGCCCTCTCACGCGGAGTCGGATTCAAACGGAAACGGACAAAAAAAATTGTGCGTGGCGAATTGTCGGGCGTCAATCCCGGCGCGGCTATGCTCGATGAGATTTATGGGATTTTACGTGGGCATGCCTCGCCCGATGACGCAGAGCGACGGCATGATCACGAGGCGCGGTCGGTCTCAATAATGAACTCGTGGACCTCGGATTCGGACTGCTGGAGTTTATCACTGACGAATACTACTTGGGAAAACGGTCAGAGTCCGACGGCCAGGGCGATGAAGTTGCGCTTCGCCTTATGCTGAGTGCGAAGCCGCGCGAGCGTCGCAATCCAGTCGTCGGTCAGGCCAAGACGCAGGTGCAGGGCTTTCAGTGTTTTCAAATGGCGGATCGCTTCTTCATAAGAACGATTGCCGGTTTGGGCGATAAGGGTCTCGGTTTCGCGCAGATAAATGGGAATCGCATCGGCGGGATGGGTCTTCTCCCGGATCGCCGCAAGCTCGAGCGAGAGATCACGTCCTACAGGATATTTTTGCGCCTCCGTCCAGGCGGCCTCGTAATTCTTTTCCCAGAGGAACACGCGCACGAGGGCGCCATGACTACCGTGACTCCACCCAAAATTCATCCGGCTTTTTTTACCGGTGGCATCTTGCGCAATCCGGTCGCGCAGGAAAGCGAGCGCTCGCTCACGCCATTGCGGCCAGACACCAGCGCGGTCGGCATGCTGCTTGAGCAGTCGATAATATTCCAGCGAAGGCCGGCCCTCGAAGGGGCGCCACATCAACGCCAGTGCTTCGTCGTGACGCTTTCGCCGGTGGTATTCGTCAGCGACAAACTCAAGCAGGCGGACGTCGGTGTCCTTAGGGAACGCCTTCAAACCGCGCTCGGCCCAGTTGAGCGCTTCGTCCGACCGCTTGGCGTCGCGGTAGAGCTCCGCGATCGCGAGATAATGGAAAGAAGACGAGAGATTTTTGGTTTTAATTGCAACGAGCGCATCGAGGTCACCGCTCGTGCGAGCAAGTGCTTCCATCATGCTCGTGAGCCGGAAACGATTACCGTCGTATCCCTCGCGGTCACCGGCTTTGAGCGGCGGAAGTTTTTTCCAAGCGAGCTCCGCTAGCTGCCGATAAGCGGCGAGTCCGGTCGCACCGAGGAGGACGGCGTAGGTTTCGGCGGCTTGATAAAACACGTCCCAATGATCACGCATTTCCCATTCGAAGAGCCGGGTCGCGAGCTCCACCGGATCAGGTCGCGCGGCCTCACAGGCGGCGAGGTGCAAATCCTGCAACTCACCGAGAACGGAACCGATCTCACCATTTGAATCATCGGCATTTCCCATGACTTCTTCGACCCGCACGAGGGCATGTTCAATCAGTTCAATGACTGCGGCGGCGTGCTCAGGAGTTTCCGTGAGAAGCTCGCGGAGCGGTTCGATGGCTTCGCGAACACCCTCGGCGAAACTGCCGGCGCCGTAGTAGTCGACAAAATCGCTAGTTCGGGTGGCGCGGTCGATTGATTTCCGGTAGGAGGCAAAGTCCACTCCTTTGGCCGTCGCGCGGGCAGCCTGGCGCAGAAGTTTCTCGCGCAAGCGATCGTCGCGTTCGGCGGCTTCGAGCAACCAACCGGCGAGCGTGCTAGTCGGCAGGTCAACGAGCCAGGGACAAAGGTCGTCGAGCGTGACAAGCGGCGTAGTGCCGGACGATTTTTCGTTTGCCTGGCGCTGCCCGGCCTCAAGCCACACGAGAGCGACAGCGGCGCAATGTTTGCAAAACGCACCATCCGCACCAACCGGACAGGAGCAGCGATGGGACAATGTATTGTTTTCGGCGGCCAGTCGGACCGTATATTTTTCTGTGCCAATAACGGTGGCGGTAAGCGTGTCACCGTGGGCGACGAGGGAGCGAACGCGGCCTTCGGCGCAGTACGCTTGGCCACGGGAGAAAGATGTGCCGCCGGCCAGTTGCCGGATCTGTTTTAGAGTAAGGTGTCGGGCGAATGCGGAAGCCATGAAACAAAAGTGCGACGGAAGGCACACTGAGATGGGCGCTCCCGCAAGCGGGATTATGGCCGAAGCCGTCCTGACGCCCCGGGACAAAGGTCTCGAACCCGGTAGATGGACCAGCACACTTCCGTCGCAGGAAAAAAGCTAGTCCGAAGCTTGAAAAATTCAACTCAGAATTCAGCGCTGGAGCTACGCGCGGCAGGAGCCATCGGGACATTAAGCCCCTCCTACATCTGACCGACCCGACGACCACTGCGAGAAAACCCCGACCAGTCAGTCGCCCTCGCCTTATTCCCGCCGAATCGTGAAGTGGGTGGAATCGTTTTTGATCTCGTCGATTTTTGAATCAGCCAGCGTCACACCGCCAACGGCATCTTCACGAATCCACAAGGCGTGGCGTGACGGAGTTCCAATGCTAGAATTGGCCACGCTCACTTTTTCGAACCTCGCATGGGAGAGCGTCCCCTCACCTTTTTTGCTGCCAGGAGCGACGATACTCAGGCCATCGGAAATGCTGTCGCGGATATTAATATTACTGAGCAGAACTCCGGAAATACTCCGGCGATCCAAGCAAATTTGCAACGCGCCGCGCCACGACCAATCGTGATCATCGCCGCCACAACGCACCAACTCGCAATTGCGGACCACCGTCGTTCCGCTGAAGTTGTTGTCGATTTTTCGCACGTCATCCGAAGTCGGGAAAGTCGTGCTGATCAGGATTCCGCAAGCCGTGGTAATATCCGTGAGGAGACAATCCTCCACCCGGTTGCTCGCACCACCGTAAACCGAAATGCCATTGGCAAGAAACGGCAACTGACCAGTGCAGTGACGGATCACATTATTTCCCGGCGTCACATCTTGAACATAGCCTTGGTCAGACACAGTGGGCCAAATCGCGAAACAATCATCGCCCGTGCCACGGGCACTGCAGTTCTCGACCACCGTTCCGTTGGAACCCGTGCAGAGGTTTACGCCGTCGGCCAGTAAATTGCGGAATCGACACCCTTCAATGCGCAGCCGCGTACCATTGTAGATCCACGCACCAGTCTTGGTGTGTTCAATCCAAATATTAGCGACCGTCGAATCGGAACACACTGCCCCCACGACGCCGTCGTTGGGCTCGTCGTCATTGCGGTAATTCAGTTTTCCTAAAATCGCGAAATCCGCCAAGCGAATACCTTTGCCCATAAGTTTGAACCGCACGCGCCGGTCGGCCTTGCCATAGAGCGCGGCGTCGCCGACAAAAGTCGTATGCCACATGCCCGCGCCTTGAATCGACGCGGTGGACGGAAGCAAAATATCGCCCGTCACCTTATACTCGCCGGCCGGAACCCAGACGGTACGCCCCTGCTTGAGCGCTTCAGCCAGACAATTTTTCAGCGCCGTCGTGTCATCAGTCACACCCTTGCCACTCGCCCCGAAGTCGAGCACGGAGAGCGCATTTGCGGGTGCAGCCAGCGGAGCGGGCACATTTTCCAAATCAACCAAGTCGACGATGCAATAGTGTCCGTCGGCCGTGTTTTTTTGCAGGCGAATCACATCGCCTTTGGTGATCAGCAGATCCTTGACGCGAATTTCGTCATAGTAATTTCGGTTCGTTCCGTCCGCTGGATTGTTCGTGAAAGGATACTTCCCGTAGATTCTCGAATAATGGGAAGTGAGGGCGAGCGTACGGGCGGCCTTGCCGTTGATGAACAACGTGAGCGACGTTTCGACCCCTACACCGTCTTGGGAATCCGGGAGGCTGAAGCGGACCACCATGGCATTGGCCTCGCCCGACGCCGCGAATTCCATAAAACCGCCCACCTCAGTGAGCTTCACGCATTTCTGACCCGAGGATTCGGTCTCCACCAGGTGCGCGGCATATTGCGGGCCCAAAACAATGCCGTTGGTCTTCATGGCTTCGGCCTCGTAAGTCGTCCATGGGGTGTCGGCACCAATCCGTTCGCCGCCATTGCATAAATTTGCGGCGCCCGCGAGAGCGAGAGTCAAGCACAGGAGGGATGAGGTTATTTTTGCATTCATGGGCTTACGGGATAGCTCGACGAAAAGATTTGCAGGCCGAATCGCCGAGGGGATTTTGTTGGAATGAAGCATTAGAGTCATCACCCACGACCAACTCAATGCTTTGTCGGCCGGTACTTGACCGTCACGGACGCACCGGGGGCACATACGGTCTTACTTCCTGCCACGAGAATCTTGTGCCTGCGAACATTGGTGGTGGGCGAGGTAATCGTCACCGAATTTTCCGTAATCTTGATTCGGAAACCATCGCCCTTGTAAGCCAGATTGAATTGAAAGGTCTTCCACTTCGCGCAAAGGCGCGGATTGATCACGACACGTTTCTCGTCGGCCTGCACGCCACCGAAACCAAGCACCGCGGTCATCCACGCGCCACCATTTGCTGCCGGATGCGAGCCGCCCATGAAGACGGTTCCAACGTACACCTTGTATTTGGCCTCGAGATCAATCTTCGCCGTTTTCAGGAAATATTTGTAAGCAAATTCGAGATCGCCAAATTCAGCCGCCACCAGTGCGTACGCACAGGCGCTTAAACTCGAACCGTGCTCAGTGCGGGGTTCGTAATATTTCCAATTCGCCTGTTTGATTTTCGCAGAGTAGCGGGTCTTGAAAAGATTCAGCATCATAACCACGTCAGCCTGCTTGATGACCTTGGTCGGCACCGCCAAGCCTTGCCCGGCCCCGAGGTATTCATTCGGGTGAACCATCTTGGCCTTCAGTTCCTCGACGGTGGCCTCCCGCAGCTTCAAGTAACCGTCAAATTGCTCAATGACGCCCGTCTTGGGATCCGGCGCGGGAACATACAGCAGGCGCGCGGCCTCGCGAAAATCGGCCAGTTCGCGACTGATGCCGATCTTCTTCACCAGCGCGCGCAACGCCGCGGGATGTTTTTTCCGCAAGTGCTCCACCGCCGCGTTAGCGATCACAAAGGTCTCCTTCGCCACCATGCTCGTGAAGGCGTTGTTATTGACGCACTCGTGATATTCATCTGGTCCGATGACATCGAGGATCTCGTAGCGGCCCTTTTCTTTTTTGAAATAGGCGTAGGAATAATAGAAACGGGCGCACTCCAAAATGACCTCTGCGCCACCTTCCAGCAGCAGCGAGTCATCGCCGGTGAGCTTGAAATATTCCCACAGCGCAATTGCGACGTCACCGCTGATGTGCACTTGCTTGTCCCGGAAATGCGTCCGCAAATCGCGGCCGGTAAACGGATCGCCAATGTTGAAATACGTGCAGGCGTCGTCCCCCGTCTCCTGGCTTTCCCACGCATAGAATGCGCCGCGATAACCCGGTCCCTCCGTCTGCGCTTTCCTTCGGGCACCGTCCAGCGTCTTGATTCGGTAGCGCATCAACTCCACGGCTTTCTCCGGATAAGTGTGCAGAAAAAATGGAAACATGAACATTTCCGTGTCCCAGAAAATAGCTCCCTTGTAGACTTGGCCCGACAAGGCGCGCGCGGGAATCGAATTCGCACTGCCGGCCACGGGGGCAACCATCAGCAATTGGAAAATGCTGTAGCGCAGGGCGAGTTGCGCTTCATCGTCACCCTCGATCTCCACATCGCAGCGTTCCCACTTTTTCGCCCACTCCGCCCGATGCTTTTTCAGGCACACCGCATAGCCGAGCGCTTTCGCCCGCAACACCATTTTAACCGCGGCCGATTGGATTGGTTTGCCGACCAGATCGTTGTCCGTGACCACCGCGAAATACTTATGGAACGTATAGATTTTCCCCGCCTCCGCCCGCCAGCTGATCACCCGAAGAGTGCGATCATCCTTCGATTCGTGAGCCTCAACCCCAAAGTTTAAATCGATCACTTCCGCCACGAGTACCCGTTTGGAATTTTCGCTCGTGAGCCCTTGAACCAAGAGAACCTCCCCTTGTTTCTCCGCCGCCAGTTGCAACAAATGCGGACCGTTTAAATCCCAGATATTGCAATCAATTCCCGTGCGGATCGTGACGTTAGCGGCTTTATCACAATACACACTGAATTCAATCACCCCCAAGTTGGGCGTATCCGCACTGAGGAAACGCGACGACCTGATCGTCAATGTTTTTGCCCGCAAGGAGAAAACCGTCTCCCGTTCGAACACGGCAGGAGAAAAGCTCAGCGTCTGGCGATGCTGCGCGACTTTGCCGCTGAGAACGGAAAGGTCCGTCCCGTCGAGCGACACGCGGGTGAAACCTCCGTTGGGCGCATTGACTGGTTCGCGCCAAGCGGAGCCGACCCGGTCGAAAATTCCCGCGAGCGTGATGCCCACTGATTCGTCCGGACCAAACTCATCCAAGGTACCACGATAACCCATGTAACCATTGGCGAGTTGATAGACGTTGCCGCGGCGCATGAGACTTTCCTTGCCGCCCGCAAACTCAGTGGTGCTGATTTCCCAGAGGTTTTTCATTATACTTAAATCAGGTGTGCTCGTCCTTCACGCGCAGCATGAGTGCGGCGGCGACGAGCATGGAAATTCCGCCCAGCACGAGCGCGTTGATCGCGTGCCCGTGAAATACGGTCCGCACCAATAGTCCCAGCACCGCGGCGGCAACGATCTGCGGGATGACGATGAAGAAATTGAACATGCCCATGTACACGCCCATCTTCCGATACGGCACGACACTACTGAGGATCGCATATGGCATCGTGAGCAGGCTGGCCCACGCGATGCCGAAAGCGGTCATCGAGACGACCAGCCAGTGCGGCTCATGGATCACGTACATCGAAGCCAAACCGAATCCGCCAATGACGAGGCAGATCATATGCGTGACGACGCGGCCCGTGCGCCGTGCCAGGAGCGGCAGCAGGAAGGCGGCAAGTGCAGCGACGCCGTTCCAGACCGCCATCAGTACGCCGACCCAGTTGGCGCCCTGATTGTAGGCTGCACTGCGCGGATCGGTACTGCCGAAGTGATAGCTGGTGATGGCCGTCGTGGAATAAATAAAGAACGCGAAGAGCGCGAACCACGTGAACATTTGCGCGAGTGCGAGCTGCCGCATCGGTCCGGGCATGTTGTTCAGATCGTAGACCAGTTCGACCAGTCCGCCCTTCTGGCCGGCCGAATAGCTCGCTGCGGCCACCAATTGCAGGATGCCGTAAAAGCACAG
>JANYFP010000126.1 GCA_025362555.1 Verrucomicrobiota bacterium | reverse complement strand
GGAGGGTTTGGCCATGGGCTTGGCCATGCGCGGCTCAGGACTGAAAAAGGGCGCGCGCGGGCGGACGTAGTAGCCGGATTGCGGCCGGGCTTCGAGCAGGCCGCGATTTTCCAGGACGGTGTAGGCCTGCAGGACGGTCGCGATGCTCACGCCGCGTTGCAGGGCCATCCGGCGGACGGAAGGGACGCGATGGCCGGGGCGCAGGGTGCCTTGTTCCACGAGTGATTGCAGGGAATTTGCCAGCTCCGCGTAGAGCGGCTGCGAGAGCACGGTGAGTGCGGGCGGCGGGGGGAGCGGATTGAGCTTCGTGGTCATGGCGAGGAGAGGATGGCGGAAGATAGCGGAATCGGGGTGGATTGAGCAGCAGCAGCCTTGGCCAATTGAGTCCAGTACAGTTTTTATAAACGGGTGCTGTATCAGTTACAATTTACATTCTCATAGGAGAAAAATCATGCTTGGAAAAAAACTAACCATATTTTCCACGCCGTGTTAAGATTGTGCGGTGAAAAGCACCGCATCAAATCTCGTAAAGCCTGCTCCCAAATGGAGGAGAAAAATCTCCAGTTGCGTTGGAGATTCCGCTCTTGAGGGCATCCTCAGCCGTAAACCAAAGCTCGTAATTTCTGAGTTTAGACCTGTCTTCAACGGACAGTGTGACATGCTCCGCGAGTATGTTTTCAATCCGAGTATCGTCTATAGATACGGACTTAGCTGCAGCGGCCAATCGTCCTTGAGTCATGGCCCATGCTGGAGAAGTTACTCCGTGAAGCATGAATATGGAGTGCTTGTTCGCGATTCTGTTTTTAGCCCCCAAGAATGCGATAGTAGCGATGGATTGAACCGCACCGACATTATACAAGGTTATGTCAATTGGTGCAGTTTTAAGAAAGTTATAGAGGGCAATTCCCTCGCCAACCATTCCCCCAATGGACTGAAATAAGACGTGCGCATGGGTGAAGTTGTCTGCTTGGCATCCCGATATTATTCTCAAAAATCTTTGAACTGCATCCTGATCTATTTGCCGACAAAATAGAAGATAAGCGTCTTTTCTTGGTGCATCAGGTTGAGTCGGCATGTTGGAATTATAGTTTTTTGCTTCAGGCTTACAAACCGTAATTCCATGAGATCATGCCGCTAATCGCTCAGCCACATCCAACAAATCAGCAATATCATTCAGACTCCATACTTTGCTGGTAATCCCTGCCGCCATTGCAGGCGTGCAACGAAGGGAAGTGTGAATGCGGCAAAAGTTATAGTGCATGAAATGTAGACCAACGGCGCATGCATGATTCTCTAGTTTCTTGGAGTGCCCGTTTGTGAGTCGCGTAAAGCGCCGCATACCCATGCGCATGGTTAAGTTTTGGCGCTCAACGTAGCTCGTGGAGATATGATCTTCATCGGGTCCACCCGTCATGACGGTTTTCTTTGCGCCTTTGAACTTACTCGGACTGTAACGGCGCGCAAACTCAGGCGTGATGTCTCCATATATTTTAACGAGTTGAGCGAAGTCCACGTCACATTTGAACGTATTATCCACCGCACCGACGTAAGCTCTCAGTCCATCGGTAGTGAGTTGCACTCGATTAGCTAGACGGCCCTTTAGGTCGCGAATGAAGTGCATTGCGGCGGTTGCGTCGCGAGGGCCTACAAACCAGCAAGGAACTAGCTTTGTTTCTGTGCAGATCGCAGTCCACGTCCAAGCATCGCCCCATCCTTGTTTGGGTTTCTCTTTGTTTACATTCCTTTCTTTGCAGCCGACGAACGCCCAAATCTCATCACATTGGATTCGTTTGCAGGTGAGATTTTGAAAAGTCTTATCCTGATAATTTGCGCAGACGGTTCCGACATCGACTAAGAATTTAGCAACGGTGTTCACTGCTATTCCCGTGATGCGAGACGTAGCGCGCAGGCTGTTTCCCTCGACTAAGCACGAAATAAGTTGAGCCCTTTTATCGATAGAAAGCTTGTTCATAAAAACAGAAATATAGCGTATGCTTGAGCGGTCAAGCATAAGATTCATGGCCGTTCCCATATTAAGCGCAAGGCGCTTTTGGTTTGTTCGTTAGAAATTGACCCAGAAAGACAGCGCATCCGCGCTTGAACTTCCGGGATAATTTATCAAATTGGGCGGTGGCTGAGGGATTCGAACCCTCGGCCCGGTGTTCTAGCACCGGACAACTGATTATAAGTCAGACGCATTAAGCCGCTCTGCCAAGCCACCAAAATGGTTTGATTGCCGGAGTCCTCGAAAGGGGGCTCCGGTTATTTTTTGAATTTTATTTTGTAGGTTGCTGGTAGTCTTCCCCTCCCGGGTTCGATTAGTTCAATGCTTCCTTCGTCAGCAAATTCTTTCAGGTAGGCCGAAACGTTGGCCTTTCCGGTCTCGACATTAAATGACGGCAATATTCCAGAAACGAGAGGGGTGATGTCATTAACAGTAACGATCTCTTGCGGGCTGTTTAAAATTGACTCCCTAACTGCCTCCTTGAGTTCTCCATATTTTGTGGTGAATACCACGCCTTCCTTAAGATCAATCTCCCGCACATCATCCCAGATTTCTTCGGCTATAGGTTCTGGAAACAAAATAGTGTAAGCGGTCTCTAAATGCCCAATTTCCTTACGCGTTGAATCAACCTCCAAAATAAGGTTTCGAATCTTAAGTCTCCTGTCATCAATGGCTTTTTGAAATTGTGCTTTGTCCACAAAAACAAACAAGCAAGCATCCGGTGCAATGGCAACACAAAAGCATTGCCATTAGCTTTGCCGTTATTTCCAGCGTGCTTTTGCCGCTTTTTGGGCGATCTTGGATCGCTCTGCCTTCGTTAGGCTCTTGGCTCGCGCCTTTCCGCCTTTTAATCCGCCTAATCGCCCTAGTGCAACAGCGGCGGGATTCTTTTCTGGCGGCTTCACTTTGAATTCAGATTGCGCGCCAGTGATGGCTTGAACGACAGAGAACGCTGTTTGGTTGAAATCACGCTTGCTTGACTGCTTAGGCATAATGAAAAAGCAAATCTGGTTGCACGAGTGAAGCAAGGGCAGATTTTCATTTGTAAATTGTAACTGATACAGCGCCTATAAACGGGTACTGTAACCAGCACAAGGGTGTGGAATTCGCTCGCTCGCTCGGTTTTCAATGCGGGTTTTTGGCGCCGTGGAGCGCCATGACCTCAGGGCGTTTCAGGATTTCCACTCGCAAAACAGCGGGTTGAGGTCAACCCGCTCCACCTTCTTATTGCATCGCCGCGCAGAGCCGGGGCCAGGCGATTGTGAGCTGCGAGTTGACTTATTGGGACATGAAGCGAAGCCCCGCCTACAGCTTAGTTTTTTCTGACACGGGCAAAGTTCGGGTTTAATTGCGCCCTTATGATTCACGCATACTGCGTCAGGGCCGGGCCGGTGAGGCGGAAGATGCGCCAGTCGTCGAGTTGTTCGGCTCCGAGGCTGCGATAGAATCCCTTCGCGGGTTCGTTCCAATCGAGGACGGACCATTCCATTCGCCCGCAGCCGCGCGCGTTGGCGATTTTTGCGAGATGAAGTAGCAGCGCCTTACCGACGCCGGCACCGCGAAATTCGGGTTTCACAAACAGGTCCTCGAGGTAGAGACCGGATTTCGCGAGGAAGGTGGAGTAGTTAAAGAAATAGAGGGCGAAGCCAGCGGGGACTTCATTAACGAAGGCGAGGATGCAGTGCGCCGCGGGGGCTTCGGCGGCGGAGGGAAAGAGCGTGCGCTCGAGTTGGGCGGCGGTGGCGGTGACGTCGCTCGAAAGTTTTTCGTAGCTTGCGAGGGCGTGGATCAGTTCCAGTATGAGTGGGATATCGGCGCGGGTGGCGGGGCGGAGTGCGGTGGCCATGCTGCGAAGTTAAGCTTCTGGGGCGTCGCGGCGAATGGATTTTTTCGGCAGGGACGGAGTTGCCTCTGGGGCGTCGCTCGCGGAGGAATTGTGAATCGACATGGGACTGATCCGCCCTTGTATGGCCGCGTTGGATTTCAACTCATGAAATTGCGAATTCTGCGTTTTTTGCCACCAAGCTTTGTGGCTGGTTTTGTCGGGCTGGGCTCGGTCTTGAGTCTGGTGGCGGCGGAGCCGCCGGTAAAGGTGATCTTGCAGTTGCCCTATCTGCATCAATTTCAGTTTGCGGGTCTATATGCTGCGCAGACCCAAGGCTATTTCAAGGCGCAGGGCATGGAGGTTGAAGTGCGCGAGACGAGCAGCCAGCGGCGGCGCGCGTTGACGGAGGTTTTGGAGGGCCGAGCGATGTTCGGAGTGGCGCAAGGTCCGCAACTGGTGGCCGGGCGGATGGAAGGGAAAAATTTGGTGGTCGTGGCGGCGATCATGCAGCATTCGCCGCAAGTGCTCGTGTCCCGGGTGGAAGATAATATTCGCACCCCGCACGATTTGATCGGGAAGCGGGTGGCACTCGATCAGACGTCGCTGATTTCGGAAATTAGGGTGATGCTTGAGCGGGAGGGCGTGGGCATGGATAAAATTTTGTTGGTCCCCAACTCATGGAAGGTGGATGAACTGCAAGTGCGGACCGCCGATGCGATGAGTACCTTTGTGATCGATGGTCCCTATGATCTCGAGAAGGCGGGGGTCTATGTTAATATCATGCGGCCGGTCGACTACGGGGTGGATTTTTATGGCGATTGTCTGTTCACCACCGGGGAAGTGGTGCGTGAGCATCCTGCGTTGGTGGCGGCGATGCGGCAGGCGGTCCTGCAGGGCTGGGATTATGCGCTGCATCATCCGGACGAGATGATTGATTGGATTCTGGCCAACTATGGCGAAGGCCATCCGTCCATGGAGCATGACGGCTTACGCTATGAAGCGAAGCAGGTGGCGCGGCTGATCAATGCGGACCTCGTCGGTCTCGGTCACATGAACGCGGGGCGTTGGCGGGTGATGGGAGAAATGATCCACGCGCAGGATGCCGCGACTCAATTGGAGCGACTGGACGGTTTTATTTATGTGGGACCGGAAAATGAGGTGAACCGTTTCCTGTGGATTTTTCCTTGGCTGCGATGGGGCTTGTTCGTGCTGTTGGTCGTGGCGCTGCTGGTGTTGCTCGCCGGCTGGCGGTTGCGGCGGTTGGTGGAGCGGCGGACGCAGGAGCTGCAGGAATCGGAACGCCGGCAACGGGAAATCTTTGACCTGTCCCCTGCGCCGATCACGCGGAATGACTATGGGGCGATTCTGCCTCATCTTGATCGATTGCGCGCGGCCGGGGTGACCGATCTCGATTCCTATCTGCGGAAGAATCCCGAGCTGGTGCGCGAGTGGTGCGCGTTGGTGCGAGTCATCGACGCCAATCAACTCGCCTTGGGCGTAGCCGGAGTCGGCACCGTCGCCGAGCTGGACCGCCGGCGGATGGCAATGATGCCGCAAAGTTCCATTGAGGTGTTCCGCGAGGAGCTCATGGCGATTTGGACAAATCAGGCTCAGGTGCGGCTTGAGAAATCCTATTTGAAAGCTGACGGGCGTCGGCTGGACGCGCTGATCAATTGGTCGGCACCGCCGCTCGATGGGCGGCCCGACTACACCCATGTGCAACTCGTGCACACTGATTTGACGGAAATTCACGAGGCCGGCCGGGCGTTGCGCGCGAGTGAAGCGCGTTTCCGCCGTCTGTTTGAGGAGTCCCCGCTCGCCATTGTTGAATTCGACAGCACGAGATTGAAACCGTGGCTTGAACAATTGCGGGTGGAGGGAATCAAGGACCTTGCGGCCCATTTCGCGGCAAATCCCAGCGCAAGAATTGAGGCGCTTGGGCGGTTGCCCCTGGTCGACGTCAACGAGACGACGCTCAAATTAATCGGCGCGGCCACGAAGCGGGAGCTGATGGAGCGCCTGCCCGAAGTTTTCACCGAAAAAACGATCGCGACCCGCTGCGATATTATCGTCAGCATTTGGAATGGCGTGTTCGCTCGTGAAGGTGAAATCGAGGTGCGGCGGATTGATGGGCACCTGCGAATCCTGGCGTATAATTGGCGCATGGAAAGTGAGTCGGGCGTGCCGACCTTTCGGCGTTCGCAAACCTTGCTCGTGGATGTGACCGAAAAGCGGGTCGCCGCGCAGGCGCTGCGGGAAAGCGAGGCGCGCTACCGGGAGTTGTTTGAAAACGCCGTGGGTGGAGTGTACCGCTCGACGCCGGACGGTAGGTTTATTGCCGTGAATCCTGCGCTGGTCCGCATGCTGGAATTTGATTCCGCGCAAGAACTCATCGATCACGATCTGAATAAAGGCGGCGGGACGTTTTATGTGCAGCCCAACCGTCGGCAGGAATTCCTCGGTCAGCTTTTGAATGGCGGGTTTGTGACGAACTTTGAATCGGAGGTGTGTGGGAAAAACGGGACAACGATTTGGATTTCCGAGAACGCCCGCATTGTGCGGGATCAGCAGGGTCGGGAATTATATTATGAAGGATTTGTTTCCGACATCACCAAGCACCGGCGGTTGGATGATGAGATGCAGCGGGCCTCCAAGTTGGAGGCCGTCGGAATTCTGGCCGGTGGCATTGCCCATGATTTCAATAACATCCTGACCGTGGTGTTGGGTAATATCACCCTGGCGGAAATGGATTCCGGGGTCGATGCGCCTGGTGCCCGCATGCTGCGCGAAGCCAAGCGCGCAACTTTGCGCGCACGCGATTTGACGCAGCAATTGCTCACGTTTGCGAAGGGGGGCGAACCCGTCCGCGCCGCCGTCAATCTGTCGGAACTACTCCGCGAAATCACTGACTTTTCGCTCCATGGGGCCAAGGCGCGGGCGGAATACCACATCGCGGAGCAGCTCTGGCCGGTCGATGCCGACAAGGGGCAACTTGGCCAGGTGGTGCAAAATCTGGTGATCAATTCAGTGCAGGCCATGCCGCAGGGTGGCCTGCTGAAGATCAGCGCCGACAACGGATTCATTCACGATTCACCGGACGGCATTCCCTTGCCACCCGGTCGCTACGTGCATGTGACGGTGGCTGATTCCGGCACAGGAATTTCTGCGGAACATCTTTCCCGGATTTTCGATCCCTATTTTACGACCAAGCAACAGGGCAGTGGGCTCGGGTTGGCGACGGTTTATTCCATCATCAAAAAACATCAGGGGCATATCGAGGTGGAATCCCAACTGGGCCGCGGCACGACCTTTCACCTCTGGCTGCCGGTCGCGAATCAGCCGGTTGCGGAAAAGGTCGCTGAAATCGTATCCGGGGCGCGGTTGCAGGCCCGGGTGTTATTCATGGATGACGAAGAGCCGATTCGCGAGATGACCCGCCTGTTTATGGCCCGCCTGAACCTTGAGTGTGAATTCGCGGTCGACGGAGCGGAGGCGGTGCGAAAATTCGAGCAAGCGCGGGCGGCCAACCGGCCATTCGACGTCGTGTTGATGGATCTGACGGTGCCGGGTGGCATGGGCGGCCGGGAAGCGTTGGATCGGTTGCGGAAAATCGATCCCACGGTGCGCGCCATTGTTTCCAGCGGTTACTCGCAAGATCCCGTGATGGCGAATTACCGCGCGCACGGATTTCTGGGCATTTTACCCAAGCCATACGACCTTGGCCAGTTACGCCAAGTGATGGCGGATACCTTAGGCAATCCCCGGGCGCCGGTTTGACGCGGATCGATGCCGTTAAATAGTGTCTCCTTTCGATTGACGGCGCCTGTTTTAGGCGCGGCGATCAGCCTTGAGATGCAGGATTGCAATGCGGTCGCTGGACCCTGATATGTGGACCTAACTAATCCATGCTGCGTAAGCTAATTTCCAAAATCCGGCAGACTTTCACCAAGGACGAGAAGCGTCCTGAGACCAAACCGGCCCACAAATCAGTTAAACCCGCTCCAAAAAGCGGCGATCACCGTTACGAAAAACGGGCCGGCAGCCATGCGCCAAAATCCGGCCCGGCCCACCAGCCCGCCCGGCATCCGACGCACGCTCCCGCTGCTCATGCGAGACCGGCCCACGCCCCGGTTGCGCGCCCCGCGCCCCATGTTCCGCGTGTGACTCATCCGCCCAAGCCTCTCCCTGAGGTACCGAAGATGGACACCGCGTTTACGGCGCTCGGCTTGAATGATCGCATTGCCTACGGCGTTCAGCAGATGGGTTATGAAGCTCCCACTCCGATTCAAGCCCAGGCGATTCCCGTGGTGTTGAGCGGCCGGGATGTCATCGGCTCGGCGCAAACCGGCACCGGCAAGACGGCGGCTTTCGCGTTGCCGATTCTTCACCGGCTCGGCCAACACGGCGCGATGCGGGTTTTGATTCTTGAGCCCACGCGCGAACTCGCGGTGCAGGTCGAGGAAGCGTTTAAGAATTTTTCCAAGTACACCGATCTGCGCGTGACCGTGGTGTATGGCGGCGTCGGCTACGGTAAACAACGCGAGGATCTCGCGCACGGCATGGATATTCTCGCGGCGACTCCGGGTCGCTTGCTGGACTTCATGGAGCAGGGCGAAATCCGCTTGGATAATATTGATATTCTCGTGCTCGATGAGGTCGATCGCATGTTGGACATGGGCTTCCTGCCCGATGTGAAACGCATTGTGCAAAAAGTTTCGAAGACGCGCCAGACACTGTTCTTCACGGCGACGTTGCCGCCCGAAATTGAACAACTGGCCGCCTGGGCTTTGCGTGATCCGTTTAAGATCGCTGTGAGCCGCGAACGCTCGACCGCCTCAACCATTACCCACGGATTCTATCCCGTGGTGCAGGCGCAGAAATTTGACCTGCTGGCGCATCTCTTGGAGCAGACGCAGTACAATAGTGTTATTATTTTTTCGCGAACGAAGTCCGGTGCTGACTATGTCGCGAGTCGGCTGACGCAGGCCGGGCACACTTGCGCGGTCATGCATGCCGACCGCAGCCAGCAGGAACGCACCGATGCGTTGAAAGGATTTAAGTCCGGAAAATTCGAAGTGCTCGTCGCTACGGATGTGGCCGCCCGCGGCTTGGATATCGCCGATGTCTCGCATGTGATTAATTTTGATGTGCCCGAGAATCCTGAGGATTACGTGCACCGCATCGGTCGCACCGGCCGAGCGCAGAAGACGGGCGATGCCTTTACGCTTGTGACCGAGGAAACCTGGCGCGATGCACGCTCCATCGAACGTTTTGTCGGAATGACGATTGAGTGGAAGAAAGTGGAAGGATTTAATTACACCTACTCGGGGATTTTCGACGGAGGCGGCATGCCGCAACTCGCGCCGGAGAAACCGAAGAGCCGCCTCACCCGCGGCGGCCGGCGTTGATTGCCTGCAAGTGATTTAGCTCGAGAACCGAGCTGAACCCCACGCAAGGCTGATGCCTTGCGTGCCAGTGGGGCCAAGTCGCCGCTGGTCTGGAAATTTAGGAGGTAACACAGCGACAGAAGTCAGCGCGATGCGGCCGGCCTCCGTGCCTGTCGAATCGTGGCGCGCGCCAGCAAAACAGGTAGGCCAGCGAGCTTGCTCGCGCTCCGGAATCGGCAGCGCACGGAGACCTGCCGACAAGTAGGTTATTTCGCATTCCACGACCTAAATCACAATCGTTGCTGGTGTTTTGATGCCCCTGATAAAGGGCGCAGTCGGGCGTATCGCGGCTTGATGCGGTTATCGGGATATTGAAGTTTCGTTTGCCATCGAAGAAGAGCGGCGCAGTTTGGCGGTTCCGCATGAAATTAATCATCCCTGCTGGCGATTTCGCCGCCTATATTTTTGATCTCGATGGCACCTTGGTGGACACGATGCCCTTGCACTTCCGGGCTTGGAACCGGGCGATGCAACTCGCCGGTTTGAAGGAGGAATTGAGCGAAGATCTGTTTTATTCACTGGGCGGAATGCCGACGCTCCGCGTCGCCGCGGTATTTGCGAAGCACTACGGCCTCGCGATCGACGTCGACAAAGTGTTTCACGAAAAGGAAGCGCTCTTCACGGAAATGATGGCGGAGATGAAATACATTGATCCCGTGGTCGCCTTTGCGCGGGAAATGCACGGCCGTTTTCCGCTCAGCGTTGCTTCAGGCGGTCCGAGAGTGGTGGTGCATCACACGCTGCAACTGATGAAACTGGCGCATCTTTTTCCCGTCGTCGTGACCCCCGAGGATGTGACGCACGGCAAGCCTTCGCCGGAAATGTTTCTGCTGGCCGCGACCAAAATGGGTGTGCCACCGGAAAAGTGTCTCGTGTTTGAGGACGCCGTGCCGGGGATTCAGGCCGCCGAGGCGGCAGGAATGAAGTGGGTTCATGTGGATAGCCGCATCCCGTAGTCCCGCGCCGGAATCAAAGCGGATTTTGATTTGAACCGATGCCCGCAACCCAGTGGGGTGAACGCATGACTTTCGCCGATCTCGCCAATAAGGGAATTCTGACCCAGCCCATTTATGAGGCGGGCAAGCCCATTGACCAAGTTGCCCGTGAGCTGGGGCTTGATCCTGCCGGCATCATCAAACTCGCTTCGAATGAAAATCCCTTCGGACCGTCGCCCAAAGCGGTCGCGGCCGGTGAGCGGGCGTTGCGTGAAGCTAATCTTTATCCGGACGGTGGCTACTATGCGCTGCGTCAAAAACTCGCGCAGAAATGGAGTCTCGGGATGGATCAATTTATCATTGGTGATGGATCCAATGAGATCCTCGAATTACTCGGCCACGCGTTTTTGTCGCCGGGCGTGGAGTGTGTCATGCATCAGTCGTCGTTCATCGTGTACAAGCTCGTCACGCTGATGTTCGGCGCGACGCCGGTCGAAGTGCCGCTGGTGAATATGCGGCAGGATTTGAAAACCCTCGCGGCGGCCATCACACCGCGCACACGCTTGGTTTTTATCGGCAGTCCGAGTAATCCGGTGGGAGTGGCGAACACGCAGGCGGAATTGGATGAATTTCTGCAGGCCTTGCCGCCGCAGGTGATTTTGGTGTTCGACGAAGCGTACGCGGAATATTTGGAGAACGCGCCGGACCTGCGGCCGATGATCGCGGCCGGGCGCAAGGTGATTTGTCTGCGGACATTTTCGAAGATCTACGGCCTCGCTTCGTTGCGCGTGGGTTACGGTTATGCGGCGCCGGAGTTGATCGCGATTGTGCAACGCGCACGTCAGCCGTTTAACGTCAATGGCGTCGCCGTGGCCGCGGCGATCGCGGCGTTGGATGACCACGAATTTGTGACCCAATGCCTGAGGGAAAACCGGGCCGGCCTGCGGCAGTTGGAGTCCGCGTTGAAAAAACTTGGCTTGGCGTTTGTGCCGGGCACCGGAAATTTTGTTCTGGCGAAAGTGGGCGACGGGATGCGGGTTTTTACCGCACTGCAACAGCGGGGAATCATTACGCGGCCCGTGAAACCCTACGGCTTGCCGGAATGGCTGCGCATCACCGTCGGCACGAGCGCGCAGAATGAGCGTTTGATCGTGGCCCTGACGGAAATTTTGCCGGGGTAGCGGCGGGACGGAGCGATCCGCAATTACCGTTTGGCCGCCGCTCGTCGCAGACGATCATTGATCGCGGCGGTGAGTCCGCCGGAGTCTGCGGGCAGGGCTTGGATCCAGAGATGGTTATGATTGCCGTGGTCGGCCGCGCGCAGCACCTCGTAGAGCTGGCGTGCCATTTCCGTCAGTGCGCCCCTCTGGCTGAGCCAATAAGTTCCCGGTGTGATGCGGCCGGGCGGTTTGCGCAGAAAAATTCCGCCCACGTTGGGCGGGAGTGTTGACCAGTTCGGTTTTATTTCCAGCGGTGTGCGCGGGCTGTAATGCTGCGCCAGCAAGCCTGGCGCGATCAGGCCTTTATTCGCCGTGGTCTTTCTCCGACTGCGCGCCCCTTCATGAATTTTAAGTCCGAGGCTTTTTTCCAGTTGGGTGGCGGTGATTGAACCCGGTCGTAAAATTCTCGGTTGTGCAGGATTGGTGAGATCCAGAATGGTTGACTCCACGCCCACGCGGCAGGAGCCACCGTCGAGAATGTGTGGGATTTTTCCGCCAAGACCGTCGAGCACGTGCGCGGCCGACGTCGGACTGATGTAGCCAAATAGATTGGCGCTGGGGGCCGCGAGTGGCACGCCGGCGAGACGGAGGAGGCGGCGGGTGAGTGGGTGCGCGGGGGATCGGATCGCGACGGTGTGGCGATTAGCGGTTACAATTCCCGGCACGCAGGGTTGCTTGGGGAGGACCAGCGTCAGTGGGCCCGGCCAAAATTGGCGGACCAATTTGCGCGCCGTGTCGTTGAATTCAGCGAGCAATTCCGCGTGCGCCAAATCGAGCACGTGTACAATCAGTGGATCTTGTGTGGGCCGACCCTTGGCTTTGAAAATTGATTCGCAGGCTCGGACATCAAGGGCGTGGGCGGCGAGGCCGTACACCGTTTCCGTGGGGATCGCGACGAGTGCGCCCCGCTGCAGGGCGGCGGCGAGCCGGCGCAGGTTGGTCGGAGTGGGGGCGTACGTCTTGGTCTTCAAGAAAAGCGGCGACAAAAAAGCCGGAGCAAAAGCTCCGGCTGAAAGTGGGATTGGCGCAACGCCTTATTGCATGGTCAGGAGATTACGTGCGCTCTTGATCTGCGACGTAATGCTGCGCTGCTCTTTGGCGGACAGGTGCGTGTATTTGCGTGGAAGAATCTTGCCCGTATCCGTGATAAACTTGCTCATCAGCTGTGGGCTGGTGAACGGAATTTGCTGGGGCGTGAGGGTCTGCGTGGCTGGCTTCGGTTCGGTGCTGCTCATGTTTGAAAAAGGGAGTTGGAAGGTTGGGATTCGAGTCGCCTCTGTCAACGGGCATTTTTAGTTTGCCAATCTAGGACGGACGGCCTGTTTGGAAACACGCTTAGTCCCCGTAGCTCAAATGGATAGAGCAGGCGTTTCGGTCGAGTACGTTCACTGATGTATTAGTTGTTCATTATCAGCACTTGACGCATCGGTGAACACCGGCAAACACGGGTGAAAGGTAGAACTTTTGGTAGAACTTTTTGTCCACGATTCCATGCCCTGTTTGTGCAAGAAACCGAACTCGCCCTACTGGATGGCCAAATTTCGCGACGCCACCGGTCGCGTGGTGATGCGTTCGACCAAAAAGACCGCTCACCGGGAAGCCTTGAAAATCGCATTGATGTGGGAAGACGCGACCACCGCAGCGCGCGCCGGCGAACTTACTCAAGCGGCAAGCGTGAAGATCCTTCGCGAGCTGATGGAGCAGACCATCCACCAGACGTTGAAAATGCCCTCGATTCGAGAGACGCTCGACAGCTATCTCGCCGCCTGCACGGCGACGGGCGCGGCAGCGAGCACGCTGATTCGTTACCGGCCCATCTTTAAGCGCTTTCTCGGGCACGTCGGTGAAGTGAGGGCGCAGGCCTCCGTTGCCTCCGCCTCGGTCGCCGAGATCGAAAGCTGGCGCAATGGGGAG
>JANYFP010000119.1 GCA_025362555.1 Verrucomicrobiota bacterium | reverse complement strand
CCAGCTCCTCCATTTCCGAGTAGTTTTCCCCATCGCAAATAATGCGGCCTTAGCCATCTGGCCCATTCTGCATTTTCCGGCTGGTAGCGCCGCAAAAAATCACTGAGTTTCGCGATCGATCATGAGCGCTCCCACCGGCCTTCAATTCGAATACGTTTCGGGCTGCCTCATTGTCCGTGCGACGGGCAGCGCTCAATTCGAACAACGCTTGGTATTTGCCCAGGCGATCGCCGAGGCCCTCAGTCGTCAACCCGTAGCTGCCCTACTGCTGAATTTACGTGAAACGGTGGGGCCCACGAACTTCATGGAGCGCTACCAACTCGGTGAACTCGCCGCGCACTATCTCCCGAAAATCCCGATCGCGGTCCTGATGCGGGAAGATCAGACCGACAAGGAACTCATCGGCCGACAGGTCGCCCGCAATCGCGGCGCCGATCTCGAAGTATTTCTCGATCCCGCTGCCGCTGAGGCGTGGCTGAAAAAATACGCCCCGCCCGCAGCGTAAACTGCGGTGGCTGAAATAGTGCCATTGAAGGTGGAGCGCATTGCTGGACTCACTCTTGAATTGGGTGGAACGCGACCTCCGGACGCGTTTTCTTATGCGCGCGTCGCACCAATCCGCCGGAGGTCGGGTTCCACTTTTCAGTCCGCGCCATTTGTCAGTAGAACGATTGTTCGACTGAATGGTTACGCCTCAGCGCACTTGCAACGTATCCGCTTCGTAAGTCAGACCGAGCGACGGAATCGTGACTGCTTTGCGGCCGCCCTCTTTCTTCACGTGACCCGCGACCCACGCTTCGTGTCCGGCAGCCTTCGCCGCGGCGAGCGTCGCATCGACCGAATCCGGTGACACAAATGCGGCGAATCCGACACCCATATTAAACGTCGCATACGCTTCGCGCACACTAATCGGACCGACGTCCATCATGAATTGAAACAGCGCCGGAATTTTCCGCGGCGTCGTGATCTCGTAAACGAACGGTTCTTCCAACCGCATCAATTTGCGCCAGCCGTGTCCCGTGACATGCGCCACATAATTGAGCGTGATGCCCGCCATCTGACACTGCACGACGAAGTCCACATAGATCGCCGAAGCCGCCAGCAAAGCCTGACCATAAGTCCGCTCATCACCATGCCCGATCGGCGTCTGGTAACCCTGCGGCAAACGATCAGCGATCAACCGACACAGACTCAATCCGTTGGTTTGTACACCGGTCGAGGCGAGAAAAAGAATCGCATCACCGTCCTGCACTTCGCCCGTGATCCGCTGCGTCTTCGGTTCGATTTTGCCGATGGCCGAACCGGCGAGCACGATGACGTCGGGATTAACAATTCCCTTGAGCGTCGGCGTTTCGCCGCCGCCCCACACGGCGCCGGCTCGTCGGCAACCTTCCGCCCAACCCGCGACAAGTTGTGCCATGCGCTTCGCATCGGAGAACCAGCCGGAATCACCGACCGCCGCATGCATTGCGACCGAGATCGGGCGCGCGCCGCAGGTCACGAGATCGTTCACGATCGTCGCCACCGTATCGATCGCGATCGCATCGTAGAAACATTCGCCGGTCTGCGCGTAAACTGCATCCGCTACGAGATTCTTGGTGCCCAGACCTTCCTCGACGTGGGCAAGATAATGATCCTCACCTTCAATCAGGTAAGCGCTCTCGCCTCGCGTGGTCGCCGGCTCGGCATAGCCGTGAGCCGTCAATTCCCCGGCCGTCGTGCGCGCGGCTTTTTGGCAGGCGCGCTTGAACGCATCAAGTTGATCGTAACGGACACCGGAGGATTCGTAGGAAAGAGACATTAGAAAGTGACGAGTGACGGGTGATAAGTGATGAGCGTCGCAAACAATTGAGCGGTGAGTAAGTAGGTCATGCTTGTTCTTGTCACTGGTCACTCCTCACTCGTCACTCAATAAGACCGGCCTTCGGCTTTTTCGAAGTAGTTCACGAAAGCCTGGTTCACCACCCGGTAACCACCGGGCGTAGGATACTTACCCGTGAAATACCAATCGCCCGTGTGATTCGGCAGCGCGTGGTGGAGGTTTTCAATCGATTGGAAAATAATCTCAATCTCACCCTTCCACTCGGTGGCCTTTGGTGAAACCAATTCGGTGATCTTCGCGGAAATTTCCTCAGCCGTGAAGGGCTCGTAAATCTTCCTCACATGGTTAACCGGATCATCCGACGGATTAAGCAACTCAGCGCGGCAAAGATTATAGACTTCCGCGATGATGGACGATTGGCCGCGTTCCTTGAGCAGCATAATCGCCGCTTCAAAGGCGACGAACTTGCTGATCTCAGACATATCAATGCCGTAGCAATCCGGGTAACGGATCTGCGGCGCCGTCGACGCGATAATGATTTTCTTCGGATTTAGGCGCTTCAGAATGCGCAAAATCGAACGGCGCAGCGTCGTGCCACGCACGATCGAATCGTCCACGCACACGAGATTGTCCTGCGGCTGCACCACGCCGTACGTGACATCGTAAATGTGCGACGCGAGATTGTTGCGCGACTTTTCCTGGCTGATAAAGGTGCGCAGCTTCACGTCCTTCGTGACAATCTTTTCGCCGCGCGGCCAGTTATTGAGAATAAGATCGTCGACCAGCGTCTCGGTCAGAGTTCCTGCCTTGGTCGCATCAAGGAGCGTCTGCTTCACCTCGGCCCGACGCCGAAAACGCAGTTCGCTCATCAGCCCAAAATACGCGACCTCCGCCGTGTTCGGAATGAAACTGAAAACAGAATTCGCGAGATCACCTTTAACTGAAGACCAAATCTGCTTAGTGAGTCCGGCGCCGAGCGCCTTGCGCTCGCGATAGATGTCGGCGTCATTGCCGCGCGAGAAATAGATGCGCTCGAACGTACACTGAGTTTTCGGCAGCGCCGCGCGGATGCGTTCCACGCGGACCGTGCCGGATTTCTTCATGACCACCGCGCAACCGGGCTCCACTTCTTTGACGTGCTCGGCGTCCACTTCGAAGCCCGTGCAGAGCGGCGCGCGCTCAGAGGCAAAAGCCACGACCTCGTCATTTTCGTACCAGTAACAAGGACGAATCCCGGAAGGATCCCGCAGGACAAACGCGTCGCCGTTACCGAGCACGCCGACGAGAGAATAGCCGCCATCCCAATTCGTCGCCGCGCCACGCAAGACGCGGGCTGGATCAATTTCCTCGTTGATGCGGCGGGAAATCTCGGTGCCCGGCAGACCTTCATTACGCAGGCCGCGATAGATCTGCTCGTGTTCGTCATCGAGGCAAAAGCCGATGCGCTCAAGAATGGCCTGCGTATCGGTGGCAAAGATCGGGTGTTGGCCGATGGCGATGAGACTGTCGTTCAACTCACCGGTGTTGGTGAGGTTGAAATTACCGGCCAGCATCAAGTTGCGGGTTGGCCAGGAACTGCGGCGGAAAAACGGATGACAGGCGCTCAGATTGTAGCCGCCCGAGGTGCCATAGCGCAAATGGCCCATGTAGAGCTCCCCGCAAAAATCGAAGTTCTTTTTAACAGTCTCCGGAAACTCCGGATAGATCGTCCCTTCGCCGACGAGGGTCGTGTAGCGGGCGAGCAGGGCCTGAAAAATCTTATCGAGGGGATTCGTCTCAACGTTGCGTTCGCGGAACATGTACGGCTCGCCCGCCGCGATATCGAATTTTACACAAGCCACGCCCGCGCCGTCTTGACCCCGATTATGCTGCTTCTCCATGAGGAGGAACAATTGGTAAAAGCCCCAAAGTGCCGTGCCATACTTCTCCTGATAGTAAGCGAGCGGTTTTTTCAACCGGACCAGGGCGATGCCGCATTCGTGGGAGATGAATTCGCTCATTAAAAACCGCTGATTTCGGGGAGCCCGTGCGAATGGTCAATGGCTTTCTCCGCGATCCTTCCAAAAGACCAGAAAGCGCCCGCGAAACACGCAAAATACGCGAAAAACAGGCCGCTCTTTGCCCGATATTTGAATTCGCCTGCCCAATCAAAACCTCTGTCCGACTTTTTTCGCGTATTTCGCGTGTTTCACGGGCAATCCTCCGGTTGGCTTGATCAGGCTTAATCCCCCGTCCCCACCAACTGAACCGCATCGATCTCCTTCCAGCCAGGCGTCGCCGACAGGTTCAGCGTGATTTTCACCTTCGCCACGAGATAGGCCGTCTTCGACACCCGCACGGCAAACCACACAATCTCCCGCGTCGCAGGTGCCTGGTACGAATCGACCCCTTCCCACCACACGTGGTTCGTCCCGTCCGGCTCAATCGCCTCGATCTTCGTGATCGCGCCTGCGGAATCGTTCTGTCGCGCCCGCACTTCCGTAGCATGCACGGGTTTGGCAAACGTCACTTCCAGCCAATCCGTGCCGCCAGTTTTGTTTTCCGGGCTCCACGCATCGGGACTGTTGCCCGCCACCGAAATATTCGGCGCACCCGTCGCCTGCGCCGGCGAATACTGCGTCTTGCCGTACTTCGTGCCGGCCGTGGCCGCCACTGCCCATTGCCCAGTCGAATCAGTGATGATTTTCGCATCAGTCAATTCAGTTGATGGTACAATCGCGCCATGAGTTTCCCCGCCGGCGACCACCGGAACTGGATTCGCTGAAGCCGTTGCCGGAGTTGATGACAGAATCACTGGGGGCGGCGCAGCCATCGCCGCATTTGAGCCGCCTTTCGCATTCGCAAATCCAAGCAACTCAGCTTCAGGAATCGCGATCACCGTCGCCGGCGGCCACGACCAAGCCGGCGGAACCGTCGAAGGCATTTTTTCACCCTGAAACGATGCCCGCGCGCGCGCCTCCAGTGCTTCACGCTCAAGCGCAGGTGGACCAACGCCACTCGCTGGAGCCACCCGTTGCGCGCGACTCAAACAGAGCAACGCCGCCAGCGGGTTTCCTGCTCGGTCGCATATATCCGCTCGAACGGTGAGCAGACGAACATCGTCCGGCGTGCGTTGCAAAATGGGATCAACGATCGCCGCGGCGGCCTCGAGCTGCCCTGCGAGCAACGCTTCGGACGCCAAATTAATGACACGCTGCGTCACGCGATAGGGCGCCTCGGAGGTCGCCACCACGTGGAGCGGAAATTCATCGGTGACCACTTCCCCGCTCCAACCTGAACCTCCGTTGATCGCGAGACGGGCCCGGACCACGTACTCACCCGGCGCGAGCGGCTTCATCGAGCTCGAAGAAATCACCAAAAGTCCGCCGGCAATTTTCGCCGCGCTCAACGTTGCGTGGGGCGTGGCCGACTGGCCGACCAGGCCCCCGCGCGCCACCACCGCCCCGCCCTTCACCGACGCCAGCTCGACGGCAATCGCGTCGCTCCACGAACCGGAGGCAGGCGCAAGTTGGACCTCACCGGAAAACTTGCGCGGCACCGATAATCGCACCGTAACGCGGAGCGGTTCCCCTTGCTCAACCGTTTCATCGCCGACCCCGCGCAAGGAAAGTGAAATATCCGGCGAGGGAGTTTCAGCGGCGGCCGCGATCAGAGCCGCAGCAAAAAACATTCCGCATCCAAGAGCGGATATCAAATGATTGAAAGTAGGCGCGGCTTTACGCTGCGATGCACGCGTCAAAAGGAAGAAGAAGTAATGCAGCGTCTTCATCATTTTGTCTTCCGCGGCGGGATCGCGTCGTTCGGGCAGATTTGCTCAAAACAATTACCCGCATCGGACGCCGCATCGCCGTAACGCGATTGCGGCAACTGAGGTGGCTTGGGCGCATTAATCCCGGTGCCCTTGCCCGAACGGCAGATCTCCATCCCGATGCGTTCAGTACCCGGCGTCACCAAATAATACATTTGGCTCCCCATGGCCGGTGCCTTCTTCGACTCGTAGAACTTCGCGAAATAATAACGCATCAGGCAATCCTCTGCCCCCGAATGCTCGCCATGCTCGACTCCGACGACGCCGTCCAAATGCATAAAGCAAAAGATAATGATGATTTCGATTTGGAAGTCCGCGTAATCCTGAGGCGTGTGATAGCCACTGTAACCAACGCCATTCCTTTTGATATAATCCGCCCCTTCTTTAAGCATCCGATCCTGCATCATCATGTCGGTGAATTTCCGGAATTTTTCATACTCGGGAATATCGTCCTGGGCCACATCTTCTCCTTCCTCGGTCCGCAGGTCGATCGGCTTGTCCACCGAGGTCCCGTAGTACGGCCGGCCGAGTTTGTTCAACGGATTCCGAGTCGAGGCGTAGCCGACAATCATGCGGAAATCGCCTGTCCCATGATGTTCCACGCCGACCGAATGCAGCAACTCGTGCGCGATCGCCCGGTCATACGCGAAGATCGCATCCTGCGCAGGCAAATTAAACGGCTGATTGAATATGCTCTCCGTATTATCCCGAGCCAAGATGCCGATTCCCTCGGTAATGCCCGGCCGACCGGCCACACCTGATTTTTCCATCTTGGTAATAGCACCCTTATCGCCCAGCTTTTGAACCCCGGTCTTTCCGTCCGCCATCCCTTTCGGATCATCCACGAACTGCTTCACCCACACGCCGTGCTGATCCTTATTATGCGGGCCATCGACGCGATTGCCGTTCATTAAGCGGGTCTTCTCCGACATCTCGCTGCGTTTCAATTTCGAGTGCACCTTCAATTCCGAGAGCTGCTCGAATAAATCGATCCCGGTCTCCGCATCACCGCCGATGAGATTCAGCACGAAAAAATCCTTCCCTTCTGGATCACCTTCGACGCGCTTCCCGTTCACGACCCATCCGCGGTACTCCTCATAGAGTGTAAAGCCATCGCCCTTCTCCTTTTGTCCCTCGATTTTTTCGCTGTCATCATCGTCGGCGAGTTTTTCGACGTGATGCGCTTTGCGCCAATTGTCCGCAATCCAGCCCGGCTTCTTCATTTTCGGCAGCTTTGGCATCTCGCCCACGTCCTTCATCACGCCTTCAATTTCACGGCCATCATTCAACAAGCAAACCGCCCGCAAAGAGGCTCGACCACCGAAATCGTAGCTATCGATCTGCGTTTCGGCGTAGTAATTACCTGAGTCATTCTTGCGTGGTTCGGTGACTTCGAGGATTTGATCCAACTTGCTCAGCTTCCCGCCGGCCACCGCAACGAGTCGCAGATCGTAATCTTTATCCTTGGCCTCTAACGGCCAGTTCATGCAAATGCCGGGTTCACGCGACGTGTCGAGAAGTTGGAAACGGATACTCTTGATCTTGGGGACAAAATTTCCCGGTGAGCCATCCATCGGTTTGAGCGTCGCGCGCGCCACGATTTTATTACCGGGCTTGGTCGGCTGCTTAATATTTCCTTCCGGCCGCCACTCGTCGTAGCCGGGAGCGGTGATGATCAACTCCACTGGCGGGAGTTTGATGTCGATCTGCCACGATACCATCAGGACGATGTCCCACGCACCGTCCCAACCCGCCGGTTTCGGCACCGGGATTCGCGTGTTGCCGATCAGCTCGTTCGCCTCACCCGCAAGCGGCTGCCCTTTCGCCTCCGCCACGATTTGATAGTTACTGTAACCGAGATTCATTTGGCCCGGTCCCATATCTAACGGCACGTTGGCTTCGGACTCCGTATGGCTGTCATGGCCCTCTTCACGGTGCTCGCTGCTCAGTGCTTGGTGCACCACCTCCCACGTTGAGGCCATATCGGGCATCAGAGTGAACTGAAGATCGTAGCTCTTTTCCTCCGGGTGGATCTTGACGAAGGCGTTGACGAAACTCCCCGCGAACACCTTCTGGCCCCGGTAAGTTTCGCTCGAATGATCGCTACTCGCCCGGCTCTCGCCATGTTCAATTCCGGAAGCGCTTGACGTCTTAGTTTCCGAAATCGAACCGGTGATATCCACCGCATCGCGCCGCGGAAACCAGGTGACCAGCAATGGAGGCGTAGCCGATTTCAATTTTTCCGTATCTCCCGCGAGTACCGCGGCCTGAATAGCCGCCGCCTGCGCATTGGCGGATTGAGGCAAATCATAGGCTTCAGTGGGCTGCACTTCAACGCGGCCGCTGAAGCGGTCGTTCACGTCAATCGTCGTCTCACTTTTTCCGTACTCATCCTGCCGCGATCGGCTGGCGGTCCCGAAATAGCTGACTTGAAAAGTGAGATAATGCTTGGGGGCTTGATCGTGCTCTGATCCGGCGTGATCCTGTCCGCGGGAGACCGGCGCAGTGAGGATCAAGGCGGCAAAAAGCAAAGTGCCACCGGAAATAATTCGGCCGCAGTCGCGTTCGAGGCGAACAATCAGACGAGAAGCACTTCGCGTGAAGGAGCCGAGGGGCACGTGCTTGAACAAATTGATTCGAGCCCGCAGGTCGATGGTATTCGCCGCAATAAAATCCGAGCAATAAAATCCGAA
Source organism: Verrucomicrobiota bacterium (assembly GCA_025362555.1). Classification (GTDB taxonomy): domain Bacteria; phylum Verrucomicrobiota; class Verrucomicrobiia; order Opitutales; family Opitutaceae; genus Lacunisphaera. The sequence goes on along the minus strand of JANYFP010000119.1, from coordinate 6,992 downwards.
GCCCCCTGAGCCGGATCAACCCCACCCCGCACGGCCTTCAACAAAACGCCAACCGCTTTTCCCCTGACGCGCCATGAACCGTGCAACGCGTCGGTTCCATGGGCGTCCCACGTCACTGTCTCAATTTCAACCGCACTTCGAAAACTTTTGGCCACCGCTTGCCAGTAATAAAAAGACGATCCGTCGCCGCATCATAAGCGATGCCGTTGAGGACATCTGTCCGTGCAGTGTGATCCTGCGCGGCGAGCAAACCCGTGAAGTCGATCGCTCCGGTCACGCGGCCCGTCGTCGGATCAATGCGCACCACATAATCCGCACCCCAAACGTTCGCGAAGATTTCTCCCTTGATGTATTCCAGCTCATTCAAGCGGTCCACCGGACGACCTCGCGCCGAGACGAGAATCGTGCGCTTCACCTCAAACGTGGCGGGGTCGAGAAATCGGATTTGATCGGTTCCGTCGCTCAGGATCAGCCAATGTCCGTCCGTCGTCAGTCCCCACCCTTCACTCTCCACCGCGAATTCTTTTTCCAACTTGAACGTCGCACGATCATACACAAACGCCTTGTGGTCCTGCCAAGTAAGCTGAAAAAGTTCGCTACCCAGCACGGCCAAACCTTCCGCAAAATAACGTGCCGGCACCTCCACCCGCTGCAACACCGCGCCCGTTTTCAACTCCACCTTCCGCAAGGAGGATTCTCCATTTAATCCGGTGCTTTCCCAAAGCGAGCCGTCAAAAAATACCAAGCCCTGGGTAAACGCGGCGGGATCATGCGGGTAACTTGCCCTCACCTCGTAAGTATAGATAGGAATCTCCGCCGTCGCGGCATGGGTTGTTTGAGCCGGCTCCACTCGGGCCGGCACAGATCCGCTCACCGCCCCAGTCGACGGACTCGCATCCGCTGCGACGGACGGCGGATTTTTCCCGCAGCCAACCAGCGGAACCAAGACGACCCCGATCAGACTGCGAAGCAAAAGAGTGAGTAATTTTTTCATGCACGTAAGGCCAAACGACCTGACGTTGAAATCAGCCGCGAAGATCGAAGTCGAACCTGTGATTTCAGAATCGGTTCGGCCCTCTGTCGCATGTCTGGTGAACTCAAGTAATTGAATCGTTGTTCGATAAAAATTTCTCCGTGCACTCAGTCCTACCTCGCGAGCCTATTTGCTCCGAGTTGTGGGCGCGGTGCCCTCACCCCGCAGCGGCGCGCATGCCTCGCGGGGTGGAGCGACTTGACCTCAAGGCGCTTCAGGATTCCCTCGTTCAAGCCAGCCGGGTTGGGGTAAACCCGCTCCACCACCCAACCAATTTTCTCGAGCCAGTTTTTTCGTACCATTTCCAATGTTTCGCGGGCCATCCCAGCGCATTTTCGCTCCACCACAGCTTACGGCACTCCGACCAACTGCACCGCATCGATCTGTTTCCAACCAGGTACCGCAGAGAGATTCAGCGTGATTTTCACCTTCGTCACCAAGTACGGCGTCTTCGGCACCCGCACCGCAAACCAGACAATCTCACGTACGGCAGATGGCTTGTATGCATCAATTCCTTCCCACCAGAGGTGCGATGTGCCGTCAGCTTCGAAAGTTTCAATCTTCACGATTGCCCCCGGACAGTTGCTCTGCCGCACGCGCACTTCGGTCGCGTTGACCGGCTTCGCAAATGAAACTTCCAGCCAGTCGGTGCCGCCTTGCGCAGCCGGACACCACGCGGAAGGACTGTCACCCGTCACAGGCACATCCGGCGCGCCCGTGGCTCTCGCCGCTGAATACGTCGGATTGCTATACTGCGAACCAGCCTTTGCCGCGACCGCCCACTGACCGGCGGAATCGGCGCTTACGGTCGCATCCGTGATCTGCTTCCACGGGACAATCTCACCCGACGACGGCGCACCCGCAATCGCGACAGAAAACATTAGCGGAGCCGGAACACTCGCCGGAACCGGAGCGGGCACCACCGCCGGAGACGCCGATGCGGCAAGCGGTGCAACGGAAATTGGTTTCGTTACCGGGGCAATCGAAGCCGCCGCTGCAGAAACTGAAACCGCATTATTTTTTGAGCCCGACGACAACATCGGCTCCGACACGCTCATCACACTTGCCGGCGGCCAAGTCCATTCCGCAGGTTTGTCCGAGCGCTTCATCGCTTCTGGCAACGCCTGCTGCAAACGCGTCTGCAATTCCTGCAGCTCCACCGGCGGCAACCCCTTGCTCGCCAGCGGACGCGCCCGCTCGGCGCGATTCGCACAGAGGATCGCAGCCAAAATATTTCCCGACTGTTCGGCCACCACCGCCCGCGCCATCAGCAACCGCGTGTCATCCGGCAATTTGATCAACACCGCATCAAGCATTGCTGCTGCTTCTTCGCCGTGCCCGACAAGCAACGCGTCATAGGCGCGATTAACTGTGCGCTGTGTCACGCGGTCAGCCGTGTTGGAAAGAGCAACGACCTGCAATTGCGCTGGAGTAGAAACCACTTCACCGGTCCAGCCGGAACCGCCGGCAATCGTCAGTCGACTCCGCACCAAATAATTTCCCGGCGCGATTCCTTGCATTGCGGCAGTCGTAAAATGCCAGAGTCCGCCGGCGAGATGCGTTTTATCTAATGTCGCCATGGCCGCATCCGGTTTGCCCACCGCCTCGGCCTGCGCCGCAACCGCACCGCCGGTAGCTGGCACAATTTCCACCCGGATAGCGTCGGCCCAAGTGCCGCTCGCCGGCGAAAGTGTGATCGCTTCCTTCGCGCCGCGCGGCGCACGCACGCGCACTGCAATGCGCAGAGGTTCGCCTTGTTCAACAATGCCATCGCCGACTCCGCGCAATGAAAGCGAAATTTCCGGCGCGGGCGCGGCGGCGGCGGTCAACGCAGCGATCGCAAAAAACCCTAAGCCAAATACAGTGGCTCGGTGTCTGGCTGTAGGAGCGGCTTTATGCCGCGATAGTGTGGAAGAATCGGGGCGTAAAGCCCCTCCTACAACAAACCGGGCGAACAGATTCTGCCAGAGCGAAGGTATCAAAGGTCTGCAATATGGGCTCATCGTTTTCATCATTTTACCTTCCTCGGCGGGATCGCGTCGTTGGGACAAATTTGTTCGAAGCAGTTGCCGGCATCACCGGTCGTGTCGCCATACCGCGACTGCGGTTTGTGGCCGGCATCGTTGACGCCCGTGCCTTTGCCGTCGTGGCAAATCTCCATGCCAATGTGCTCAGTGCCGGGCTCGATCAAATAGTACATTTTATTTCCCATGGCCGGCGGCAGCTTGGACTCATAAAACTTCGCGAAATAATAGCGCATCAAACAATCTTCCGCTCCTGAATGCTCACCGTGCTCGACACCGACGTTGCCGTTGAGGTGCATAAAGCAAAACACCAAGAGCAGCTCGATCTGGAAATCCGCGTATTTCTCCGGCGTACTAAAGAGCGGGTTATAACCGGCGCCATTCCTTTTAATGTATTCCGCTCCTTCTTTCAGACAGCGATCAAGCATTATCATGTCCGTGAATTTCCGGAATTTTTCATACTCGGGAATATCGCGCTGGGCCACATCTTCGCCTGCCTCGGTGCGCAGATCGATCGGCTTTTCGAGTTCGGTGCCGTAATAGGGCCGGCCAATTTTATTTAGCGGATTTCGCGTCGAGGCGTAGCCGACAATCATCCGGTAATCGCCGCTGCCATGATGCTCGACGCCGACCGAATGCAGCAACTCGTGCGCGATCGCCCGGTCGAACGCAAAGATCTCGTCACCGGCGGTAAGATTGAAGGGCTTATTGAAAGCGCTCTCCGTGTTGTCGCGCGCGAGAATGCCAATGCCTTTCGTGATGCCCGGCCGGCCGGCCACACCCTTTTCATTCATTGTCGTCATCGCGCCGTCGTCACCCAGATCGGATTTGGAACCGAACGTCTTCACCCACACCCCGTGCTGATCCTTGTTGCGCCCGCCCTCGCGATGATTGCCGTTCATCAGCCGTTTCTCCTCCGACATTTCATCCGGTTTCAGCTTTGAATGCACGGCCAGCTGCGAAACGCTCGCAAATAAATCAATCCCGGGTTCCGCATCCGCGCCGATCAGATTGAGTACAAAAAAATCCTTGGCCTTCGGATCACCTTCCAAGTGTTTCCCGTCTTCGACCCAGCCGCGATACTCCTCGTAGAGCGTGAAACCATCGCCGTCGTCTTTCTGGCCGGCGATCTTTTCGTCGTCGACTTTATCGTCCCCGCTGACGTCGTTTTTCTTTTTCCAACCGTCAGCGATATGAGAATTCTTGTCCCGCTTCGGGATGCGCAGGCCATATTCCTTCGTGCCTTTCAACTTGCCTGACACGCGCCGGCCGTCGGCGAGCACCGCCGTCACTTGCAGCGTCGACCAGCCACCCCAGTCGTACGGAACCACTTTTACTTTATCGGTAAAACCGTCGCGCACCGCCCGCTCAATCTTCTGGTTTTTCTTACTGAGCACGAAATAGGGACCATTCGCGTCGAGCTCGAGGTCGAACTTGGTGTCTTTTGCATCTAGTGGGAAATTCAACGCCACGCCGGGTTCCTTCGAGGTGTCCTGTAATTCCCACTCAAAACTTTCCACGCGCGCCTTCGGTTTGTCGCCGCTCGCCGTGACCAGCCTCGCCGTCACTTCCATCGACGCACCCGCGTCGCGCTGCGGCGTTGTCTCCGGCCGCCACGTCGCGTATTCGGCCGGCTCGTCGATTTCCAACCGCAGCTCCTCCATCGAGGCCGGTTCCAGATAAATGGAATATTCCCAAGTGAGCGGGACGCTGTGACGGCTCGAAACATCATCATCGCGCACCTTCTGCTCGCTCGCGTAAAGAATCAGGCGTTTCGGGGGGGTACGGCAGCGTCTCTGTCGAACTTAATCCGTAGACCCTGAGCTCATTTTTCTCGCGAATCACCATCGGCGGATCCTTCAAGGTGGTGACTTGCGTATATTCCGCTGACCGCCGGGGCGTGTTGATGTGGAAAGACCAACCGCGTTCACGATGAAATTCCAACTTCGCCTGCCAGCCGTCCGAAAATTCGACGGGACCGTTCGTACTAAATTCTTCTTCCACCGTCGCCCCTCCTTTGGTTTTGCCTTCGGCGAGGCTGTTGTACGAGGCCTCCAGGTTCGAGCTCGTCACGCGCCCGCTCCACACCGCCGGCTCATCCTCAAACTCGTCGAGCAAGAAGTCCGCCCAAATGACGCCGCCATAATTCGCCTTCACTTCCCACGGATTGCGCGCTTCGTAGCCCGTACCACTATCGTAATAATTCGAATGAGCCGAGGCCACAAATGACCCGCGCCACGACTTCACCTCATTAAAGCGCGCCGGAGAATCATGGGTGAGATTCGGCAGCGGCGTAAGCTCGTCAGGAGGGAGCTTCGGCAGTGGCACAAGCTCGTCATCAGCCGCCTGGAGCAGGCCGACGATCGCCATCAAAAATACGCCCAGGCCCCACAGTGACGCACTTCGACTCAGACAGAGCTTCCTGATAAAATAAAAATTCATAAGCCGTACCGCTAGTAATCAGTAAATCCTGCCTTTTTCGACGTCAAAACGTTCCGCCAGAGGCAGTCTTTAAGCCACCGCAAACCCACCCGTTTTTCCCATCGCCAAAGGGGCTCGTTCCCTGTTTCGAGTAGGGGCTCATTTTTCGACCATGCTGATCCTTCCCGGCTCTCCCGCCCTCTCCACTTTCCGCCTCGCGAAGCTCCTCTCGGACCTCACCGCCGCTGGCATCCCCGCTCGCGCCGTCAGCGCCCAGTTTGTCCACGTCGTCGAGACCACCGGCGAACTCTCCGCCGATCACCGAAGCGTTCTCGAAAAACTCCTCACCTACGGCCCAAGCCGCGCCGCGTCCGAAGTCACCGGCGTCGCCCAAATCGTCGCGCCCCGCCCCGGCACTATTTCCCCGTGGTCTTCCAAAGCCACCGACATCGCTCACATCTGCGGCCTCACCTCCATCACGCGCATCGAACGCGTCATCGCCTACACCATCGAGGCCGACGACAACAGCCCGGGCACGCGCTTTCCGTTCTCGCCGTTCGACGTGAAACAACTCCAGACGATCCGCGCCAAGCTCCATGATCGCATGACGCAAGTTGTGTTCGGCGACTTGCCCGCCTGCGCTTCCCTTTTCCGCCACGAGCAACCGCGCCCAATGGCGAGCGTGCCAGTCCTCAGCGCCGGTCGCGCCGCGCTCGTCGCCGCGAATTTCAACCTCGGCCTCGCGCTCGCCGACGACGAAATCGATTACCTCGTCAAGGCCTTCACGACCCTCGGCCGCGATCCGAACGACATCGAGCTCATGATGTTCGCGCAGGCGAATTCCGAGCACTGCCGCCACAAGATTTTCAACGCCACCTGGGACATCGACGGCGCCGCGCAAGACAAGTCGCTGTTCCAGATGATCAAGAATACCTACACGCTCCACAGCGAAGGCATTCTCTCCGCCTACAAAGACAACGCCGCTGTCCTCGCCGGCACCCGCGGCGGCCGCTTCTACGTCGACCCAAAGACCAACGAATACGCCGCGCACGACGAAGAGATCCACATTCTCTGCAAGGTTGAAACGCACAATCACCCGACCGCGATTTCCCCCTTCCCCGGTGCCGCCACCGGCTCCGGCGGCGAGATCCGCGACGAAGGTGCCACCGGCCGCGGTTCGAAGCCGAAGGCCGGCCTCACTGGCTTCACTGTTTCAAATTTGAAGATCCCCGGCGCGATCCAGCCATGGGAAAAAGACCACGGCAAACCCGGCCGCATCGTCTCCGCGCTCGACATCATGGTCGAGGGCCCGCTCGGCGGCGCCGCGTTCAACAACGAATTCGGCCGCCCGTCCATCAACGGTTATTTCCGCACCTACGAAGCCGAAGTCCCGAATGCGCGCGGCACCGAAATCCGCGGCTACCACAAGCCCATCATGCTCGCCGGCGGTCTCGGCAACATCAAGGCCGACCACATTCAGAAAGGCGCGATCAACCCGGGTGATCAACTGATTG
>JANYFP010000314.1 GCA_025362555.1 Verrucomicrobiota bacterium | reverse complement strand
CCAACTCTCTTTTTTCGTAACCTAAAACTTCATAACCTTTTCGATTCAGCAAGGTGACTTTTGCCTCCGTATCGAAGGCCACCAAAATGACCTCGGCGACCTCAAGGTAGCGCTCCGCCTTCGCCTGTTCGATCTGCAACGCCTGCGTCGTTTCCTTCTGCGCGGTGATATCAATCATGAGCCCGCGCAGCCACCGTGGTTTGCCGCTGACGGCGATCACTTTCACAATATCGCGCAGCCATACGATTCGGCCGTCCTGTGCAACTAGCCGGTATTCAAAATCATGATTTTCTAGCCGGCCGGTGCAGGCCACACAGTATTCCACGGCGCGGTCGCGGTCGTCGGGATAAATATGGCTCGCCCAGAATCCGGGTTGAAGCCAATCGGTCACCGGGTAGCCCAGCATGCGCTCGGCGTTTTTGCTGACGGAACTGAACTCGAAGGTGACTGCGTCCGCTTCCCACACGATACCGTCGGTGGAATCAACCAGGTCGCGGAAGCGTTGCTCCGTTTCATGGAGCGTGGCTTCTGCCCGCTTGCGTTCCGTGATGTCGGTGACCATCGCCAGCGCTCCGGCGTAAACTTTTTTGGCGTCGAACACGGGGCTCGTTACCAGGAGGCACCATAACTCCGCACCGTCTTTGCGTAGGAATTTAAATTCATGCTGTTCAGCGATACCCATTTTTCGGCGCTCGATGTTTCTTTCCGTGATGGCGCGCCCCTCGTCGTTCATGAAATCACTCAGTTCACGCCCAATCATTTCCCCGGTGGTGTAGCCGAGCATCTGTGTCATCTTGGGATTGACGAATGAAGTCCGCGCTTTCGCGTCGATCGTCCAGATTCCTTCCTCGGCGGTTTCGACAATGCGGCGGTAGCGTTCCTCACTTTCCTGGAGTGCCGCTTCGGTTTTCTTGCGGGCCGTGATATCGGTGAACGTCCCAACCAATCCGCGCAGCAGGCCATGCGCGTCGAGCAGGGGGGCGCCACTGAGCAATACGGTGAGTCGCCGGCCACGCTGACCAAGAAGCTCGACTTCATAGGCGGAGGCAACGAGGCGCACCCGTTTGGTATGCTCCCGCCGGATAATTTCAACACTCTCCGCCGTGAAAAAAGAGTGATAGGTTCGTCCCATCAGCTGTTCGGCGTGGTCAATTTCGAGCAGTTCGCACATCGAGCGATTAACGTATTCTGTTTCTCCGGCGTGGTTGATTTGCCAGATGCCCGCGGTGCTGGCTTCGGAGAGGGAACGATAGCGAGCCTCGCTGCCGCGGAGCGCTGCCGTGCGTTCGACGGTCAGCGCTTCGGCGCGTTCCCGGAAAGTTTCCAGACTCAGCACCCAGCCCGTGAGCAGCACAACGACCAGCGCGAAACTCATCCCCAGCCAGAGTAAGAGGGCGTGCGTGGAAGGCACGAAGTCCGGACCGCGGCTCCAGGCTAGGGTGAAAGTCTGGCCATAAATTGTCCGTGAGACGACCCGTTCAAATGCCGGTAGCACCGTTCCGGCGGGCTCGGTACCCGCTAGTTGATGCGCCGGATCGACGTGATCGCCGGAAAATAAATAGAGATGTAATTTCGCCGAGCGCGGCCCCAATGCGCCTTGCAGGAAACGTTCGGTGATAAAGGGCGCGATAATCCAAGCCTGCAGAGCGGACCGTCGCTCCTCCATCGTGCGCATTGGAAGGTCTTGTCGATACACCGGTACATAAAGGAGGAAGCCCGGGCGTTGTGCCTGGTCATAGAAAAGCGTGAGCTGCGCCGACATTTGCGGTTCGCCAGTGTCCCGGGCAAGATCGGCGGCCTCTCGTCGTACGCTCTCGGCCGCGAGATCCAATCCGAGCGCGGCATGATTGTCTCCGTCCGGCGCGAGATAGGTGATCAAGTATTGCAAGTGGGCGGGGAGAATTTTCCCGCCCGGCACCGTATGAATGGAAAAGTCCGGCGCATCATCCGCCCGAATTCGCTGCAAGAAATCTTCCGTCTGCGTGGGATCTACCGGATAAACAACCCCGAGCCCGTTGATGCCCGGGTAACGGCTCGGCAGGTCGAGGGTCTGGACGTAGGTGGCCCATTCCCGGCGTTCGACGGTATGCGAAGCGTAGAGGAATCCCGCCCCGCCCCGCCCGGCCTCCACGTAGGTGGTGATGCGTTGTTGAATACCCAGTTCCGCATTCGTCGTGAGGGCGAGGAAGTCGGTGGCATTTTCGCGCTCCTGCTCGCGTTGCAGAAGTGCAAATAACAAACCGCTCAGGACCCAACCTGTCAGCAGCAGGGTCAGGGTCCGGCGGCGCACCAAATTCCGGCCGGCGTGAATCACTGGCAAAATTAACGCCACGAGCGCCACCACCGAGAGAAATAGCTGAACCGTAATCATCCCCTGGGCATGCAATCCCGTGACGAACGGACCGTGGCCGCGGGCCGCCGCGACCGTGCCGGTGCAGGCGATGACGAGCGCCACCACTCGCGCACCGAGAGTCTCAAACCAAATCGTCGCGAGCAGCAGCAACGGGAAGAGTGCGAATAAATACCGGCCTCCACTGCGTTGATCAAAGATCAGCCAACTGATCGCGCTGGCGGTCAAGAGGAGCAGCGTGCCGCGGCCCAGTTCGATGGCGGCCGCCTGTTGCAACCGGCGGCCAAGTGTGGGGGTGGCGAGCAGCAGCGGCAGGAGAAAGAGTGCCCCGATCGCATCGCCGGTCCACCATTGCAAAAACAGATTCGCGTACCCCGCAGTTGAATCGCCACTGCTGAACAAGACTGCGCCGACGCCCAGACTCGCCGCCACTATCGGCGCCACCAGTGAGGCCACCACTCCACTCGCCGGCTCGCAAAATTCTCCGAGGGAGTTCGCCCAGCGCGCCTGACTGCGCCGCCAGAGCCAGGCTCCAACCATGGCGGTCAGGATGTTGCCCAGCGCCATGATTGAGACTTCAACCACCTCTCGCGTTCCAGCGATGGGGACTTCATCGAGCAAGTTGGCCGCGAATTCCCCCAGCGCCATTGCGAACAACATCCGCGGGCCGAAGCGGATGACCAGCCAGATCGAGAGGCCGGTGGCCGGCCAGATCGGTGCGATCTCCTGGCCGGTGCTCGTGGACCAAATTCCCAGCCGGACGGCCGACGCGTACGCGAGCATCGCTGCCAGGAAAATCCAGAGTGAAAATTGCGGACGATCACTCGGCACAATCACGGGACGTTCGCTGGTTTGCATCGTTTAAAGTGGGGAAACTTCGGGAGAATGGGTAACCACGAGAATGATGCGCTTGGATTGCAGTGCTCGCAAACCTTTGTTCGTCGGGACTGCGGGCGCAGGCGGCCGCAGAAATCATGGTGGAGTGAATGCCGAAAGAGAATGAACGCTGGATCGAGTTTCGGGGGAGCGGGCGAGATGAAGTGGAGGAGCTTGTTTACAAGCGATTCCGGCGCAGTCAGGAAAAGGGAGGGCGGTTTGATGGCTGAGACGTGTACGCTGATCGCTGGTCGCACGCCTCTCTTCGGACCGGAGCTGCATGCGGATAGGGATCACCCGCAGACCGAACCCGACCGTCGGTGTTTTTTATTAAGTTTTTGCATGCCTGACCGATCATATTTTTTGGAAATCTCATTATGTTTTTTTCTGACCTCACCCGCGTTCTTTAACCCTTGTGCCCATGTCCCTCGCTGCCTACTCGATGCACCCCACCAAGGCTCAGTTTTTGACCGCCTTGGATGAAATTCAGAAATTCAGTCCGGCCCCGGTGATCCTGGCGAATGCCTTGAAACTTCTGCGCGATCCGCAGTCTGATGTTGAAAGCATCGCGACGCTGGTGGGCAGTGATGCCGCCTTGGCTGCGGATATTATTCGCTGCGCGAACAGTGTATTTTACGCGGGCGGGCGGTGCCATGGTATTTCGGAAGCGGTGCAAAAAATTGGCACGTTTGAAACGATCCGGTTGTTAAATCTTGCTGTGGCCCGGATTGCCAGCGGTCGCGATTTGGGCAGCTACGGAATTCGGGGGGCGGATTTCTGGGCGGAAAGTCTGTTCAATGGTCTTTTCCTCCAGGCACTCGCGAAAGTAACCGGCGAAGCCGATCCCGACGAGGCTTATACGGTCGGGTTGTTGCGCTTCATCGGACGGTTGGCAATCAATCAGGCGATCGAGAATCTTCACGGCGGACTATTCTGGGTGGGCAGTGAATCAATTTCAGACTGGGAGCGGGATAATGTCGGGGTCATGCAGGCCCAAGCCGGAGCGATCTTGCTCGGGAAATGGAGATTTCCGGAAGTAATGGTTCAGGCGATTTCCGGTCAGGATGCGCCGGCCATCTTGCCGGAAAAAAGCTGGCTGGCCGAAGCGCTCTTTTTTGCTTCTACGATTCTCCCTCAGGGAGTCGGCACTCCGTTTTCACCGGCACTGGAGTCATCCTATCCTTTCATGGGCCTTGGCAGTGATTTCATGCACCAATACGGTTTGGACGCGGCCCGAGTTGAGGCGCTGTTGATCTCCACCAGTGAAGAGTTCGGAAAGATCCGCGAAAGCTTCGGCGGCTGAGAGCGAAGGACCACTCCGGAGTCGGGGGTGCCCGCGAAAATCCACGAAAAACCAACGAGGCTTTCGATCAGGGCTTTGGCTGGTTCGTGAGGCTTGTCAGTAACGGGTTCACGATTGGCCGGGAACCAAATCATCGTAGCGTAAAGCCGCTCTCACTCCCAGAAAAGTCGTTACGACAAAGAGGAAATTAATGTCCCGCATTTCCTTCGAAATGCTGCTTCGCAAGACATTCGGTTGGGAAAAGGCTCAGTGATCAAAGCGGTTTTAAACTCGTGCTTGGTTTCACCCTATGGGCGGGAACGGTCTTCACGAGAATGACGATCCCGCTGGGATGAACGAGCGTGGGCCGAAGTAATCGATATAGCGGGCGGACCAGTGGCTCCACTGGCGGCTTTCCTCGCCTTTCCAGAGATGATAGTGACGCACGCAATTTTCGTAGAGCGCTTGCGCCGGGGCAAAGGTGTCCATCGTAAAATCCTGCAACTCGAGCGCAAAGTGGGTGTGGTTGTTTTGATATTCCGACCAGGGACACACATAGATGCGGAAGCGATCAACCTGCCCATCGACCTGGCCATCAATGCGACGATCTTCCAGAATCACGTCGAGCCGGTCCTGTTTGCCGGGGTCGCCCGGAATCGCTCGACCGAACGAAAGGGTCAGGCCTTCATGTTGGGCCTCCGCCGTGGCGTGATTGTGAAAGAATGTGAAGACAATCAGTGTGGGATCGGCGAGCAAGTCGGAGGCGAAAGCCTGGTATTCCAGAGGGGCGGCCGGTAGGATTCGTTCGAGGAGGGGTGTAAGAGGCGCGAAATACTCCTGATCGTGCAGCGGGTCCTGCAAATGGGTGCGAAAGATATTCAGTTCGTATTTGTTCCACGCGCGGGACCAGCCAAGCCCCTTGACCGCGCGCTGGTGCTCAAGCGCGTTCATGAGTTTTCTCAACAGCCAGTTGGGGCGATGTTGGAGACTGCGCTCGCGCGTGAGGGCGGGCAGTGAGAGGTCCTCCGCTGGCAGCGATGTGGCATCAAGCGTCAGGAGTGCGGTGGGCATGGGTGGCGGATTGAGGCAACCGGTCGGATCAAACCGATCTGTCCGGTTGTTTTTCAAATGGCTGGTGCTGAGTCGCGCGGGCAATCACGACTTTGACTGCGGTCGGGCGGCGGGCAGCACTTTGGCGACGAGGGCGAGAAGCTGTTCCTGGCTGAAAGGTTTCACGATCCAGCCGGTGGCACCCGCGGCGCGGCCGAGGAGTTTTTTGGCGGGATCGGATTCGGTGGTGAGAAGAATAATGGGGATGCGCGCGAAGGCAGGCAGGGCGCGCAACTGGCGCGTGAGTTCGAGGCCATCCATGATGGGCATGTTTACGTCGGTGATGACGAGATCGACGGTGCTCTGTTTGAGCAGTTCGATGGCTTCGCGGCCATCGCCGGCCTCCCGCACTTCGTGCCCGGCACCCTTAAGTGTGAACGAGACCATATTCCGTATCGTAGCGGCATCATCCACCGCGATAATTTTATTACTCATGCGCAGGTGAGTTGACTAAGCGTTGAGATCATAGGAATCCGCATACTGGTGGAAAAGTCGGACGGGGTGGCGAAAATTGATTCCAGTGACAGGTGGGCGGTGAGGTGCGCGGTGGTTGGTTTATCGTCGCAACGTGGACCGGCCTTTAACGAAATCTATCACGCAAGTGGTGGTCAGGGAGCACGGGGTCACCGTGATATGAAGCTCACCATGAAAACTGGTCGGGGCGGCGAGATTCGAACTCGCGACTTTAACGTGCGAACCTGAGTTAGTCCGCGATAACTAGCGCATATTAAATAATAGTGTAGCCCACTATTTGTGTAGGGCCGCTGCTTGGCAACGGCCCTGCATCGAAACGCAGCGGCGATTGTTTTATTGAAAACGCTCTAGTGTCCTGTCAGACAAGTTCGCCACATAAATGGGCGACCTTACCGAGAATGAGGTCGGCAGGCGCGGTCCAGGTAAATGGCTGGG
>JANYFP010000088.1 GCA_025362555.1 Verrucomicrobiota bacterium | reverse complement strand
GGAAATCATCGTCGCCTACCCGTGCGTGCTGGCGATCTCCCTCCAACGTCTCGCGCACGTGATGTACGGATTAAAAGTGCCGTTGCTGCCGCGCATGCTCACCGAATACGGCCACGAACGCACCGGCGTTGATATTCATCCTGGCGCAAGGATCGGCACGCACTTTTTCATCGATCATTGCGTTGGCGTTGTGGTCGGCGAGACCGCCACGATCGGCAATCACGTTAAACTTTATCAAGGGGTCACCCTCGGAGCGAAGTCCTTCGACCTCGATGACGCGGGCAATCCCATCAAAGGGGTGAAGCGCCATCCGGACATTGCCGACTATGTCACAATCTATGCCCATGCAACCATCCTCGGGGGTGATACTCGCATCGGTTCCCATTCCGTGATTGGCGGCAACGTCTGGCTCTTGGAGTCCGTGCCGGCAAATAGCATCGCGTATTATAAGGGTGAAGATCTCGTGATCCGCCCGCGCCAAAAGAAAGAGCAACTCGCGACTGATGCCGGTGACTGGATGATTTGAGAGCTGGCCGATAGTGGGGGCGGGAAAAATTTGGCGCCCATTCCGTTTCCGTTGTAGGTCGGGCTTTATGCCCGACTTCTTTCGCGCTGAAAGTCGGAGATAAACCCCGACCTACATTACAAACGGTGCTTCACGCCCGGCAGCTTCACTTCCGCTGCCGCTGCGCCAGAGCCCGCGCGACTTCAGCGGCGAAAAAAGGACCGCGATAAATCATGCCGGTGTAAAGTTGCACGAGCGTGGCGCCCGCATCCATTTTTTCCCCAGCCGACGATTCATCCATGATTCCGCCGACGCCAATAATCGGCAACCGACCATTCGTCGCGCGCGAAATGTAGTTAATAATTTGCGTCGAGCGCCGCTGCACCGGCCGGCCGCTTAATCCACCTGCTTGGTTCACGGCGGCAAGACGCCCAGGCCGCGCCAACGTCGTGTTCGTCGCGATGATGCCATCAAGCTTGAGTTCATCGATCACGCCCAGAGCCGCGTCGATTTGATGAAAAGTAAGATCCGGTGCGATCTTGAGCAACAACGGGCGGCGCGGTTTCCCAGCGACGACCCGCGCGCTATTTTCATCAACCAATGCGGCGAGCAGCGGCTTTAGCCACGACGCATCCTGCAGTTCGCGCAAGCCGGGCGTGTTCGGACTGCTGACGTTAACCACGACGTAATCGGCGTGATCCGCAAGCAGGCGAAAGCTGCCCAAATAATCGTCCATCGCGTGATCGAGCGACGTCACTTTGCTTTTACCGAGATTGATGCCCAACGGAATTTTTCGCCGGCCCGGGACCGAGAGTTTGGCCAATTTTGCCGCCAACGCCGCCGCCCCGGCGTTATTGAACCCCATGCGATTGATCACCGCTTCATCGGCCGGATAACGAAAAGCCCTCGGCTTCGGGTTTCCCGGCTGCGCGTGCAACGTCACCGTGCCGATCTCAACGTGGCCGAAACCAAGCGCTGCGGCCGCTGGCCACGCCGAACCGTTTTTATCGAAACCCGCCGCGAGTCCCACGGCATTCGGGAATTTGAGTCCGAATGATTCCACCGGACGATATAATTCCGGGGATAACTGATTCAGTCGCTCCATTACCGCGCAGAGCGGGCGCACCCGGCTTAAAAGCGCCAGGGCATCCACGCCCACTTCATGAGCCCGCTCGGGATCGAGGCGGAAAAGCAGCGGTTTAAGGGCGTTTTTATAGAGCCAACTCATAGAATTTTGACAGTGAACATGACCAGCCGGGATACAAGTTCAGCTCAAGGCAAAATCACCGAAAATATTTGTCCTTGTTATTTGCCCTCGCAGGCCCACCCTGCCCCCGAAATTTCAAAGCCGGAAAGGGATCTGCAAAGTATTTTTAACTTTTGCGTTTCAAGATTTGACAAGGCCTTACGCGCCCCCTTTTCGTGCAGCGAATTCCGTAACACACATGGCGAAAGGCACTCCTCAACTTGAATGGTGTATTGTAAGGCTCGGCGAAGACCACAACTGGTGGGTCGACGAGGTTAGCGATCCCGTGCACTGGGACGTCGATGGTTTGAGTATCATCGATCCGCGTCAGGTCGATCACCTCATCGAGCTGATCGAGCCGCTGCGCGAATACGGCTTCAACTCCGACGTCTTCGAGCGCGCCTTCATCCCCTTCCGCATCACGAAGGACATGGGCAAAGGCAAGGTCCGCCTCGCCAAGACCAAGCAGCCGCTGCTGGAATCCGAAGAAAAACTTTTCGCCCTGCCGGACATCATTGACGAAGAGAACGGACCCTACGCCGATTTCCTCGATCACATCACCCGCCTGCGCGTCAAACTCCTCAACGACCTGCTCGACTTCGAAGAGAAGCTCACAGTGGATGAAGTGGAAGACCAACTGCGCGAGGCGCAGAATAACGATTACATCGAAGGCAAAGCCGTTCACCTGTTCCAGGAAATGACCGCCATTCTCGATTTCATGCCCGACGGTTACGGTGATGATGACGAGGACAGCGAGAAACGTTCCGTCGAGGACGATTATTATGACGTGCCGGAGATCGAGGCCGCAGAAGAAGAGAAATTGAAGAACGACTCCTCCCTCAAGTGGGATGACGACGAGGACGCCGACAAGGAAGGCAAAGACGACGACGGCAAACCCAAGAAAGACGGGGACGACGACGACGACGATGATGAGGATTCCGACAAGGAAGATAAGGACGATGACGACGAGGAAGACGGCGAAGAAGAAGACCGTCCGAAGAGCGGAAAAAAATCCCGCGGCTAACCGCCGTCTCGATCATTCGGGCGATTAAAACCGCCCATCCAATTTTGCCTCGTGGCTCACGCCGCGAGGCATTTTTATTTAGCCAGCGCCTTCGCCACGTCTTTTGCGAAATAGGCGATTCTAGAGCTGGATGCGGACGTTCATTTTAAAGGAAACTCCTGAAAGAAGACTTTCCCGCAGAATCAAATATTCGGGATTGCCCCCTTTTATCGCCCCATCATCCGACGGCTGCTGCGCAATTAATGTCCGGTTTGCGCTCGCACTGCTCGCCTTGGTCGGTGCTGGGCGCTTCGCGGGATCGAGAAGATTTCAATCTAAGTAGCGGGTAGGCCGTGCCGGAATGTCGTCATCAGAAAGCAACCTCTGCGTCCCCCTGTTTCTCAACAGTGAATTCTCGCTCCACAAACATATGATCCGGCATAGCTACCTTGGCTAGCTTGATGAAAAATACATCAGCATTGGCGATCGGCATAAGCGAGGAACTGGGTTCTTAGACTTCCGCACGCTTGCCGAATCTACACGTTTCAGAACGTCATGCCAAAATCATGGATCACAATCCTAGCAATCTGACCACACACACCTCGCTCCCGTCCCGAAGCGAATTCGATGACGAAGGTTACCTCCAGCTCTACCCCGATATCGCGAACGGGGTTTCCTTGGGAACGATCGAATCGGGGTGGCAGCATTTCGAGAAGGCCGGTTTCGCAGAAGGCCGGCTGTGGGTGGCAAAAGCAGATCCATTTGCCGGGTTGAATCGGAACATATCCGCACACGACGAGATGTTTATCGGAAACGAACCCCATTATTTTGATGTGGGGGAATCGGCATTGCACCTGATCGAGGTCGCACTCCTCTCTGCTCGACGGCAGAGGTCGACCATCATGCGAATTCTGGATCTGCCGTGCGGTCACGGTCGGGTGATGCGTTTTCTGCAAAAGGGTTTTCCAGCGGCGCAGTTGACCGCCTGTGACTTGAATCAAAGTGGCGTCGAGTTTTGCGCGGCAACTTTCGGGGCGCTTCCGGTGGTGTCGAGCGAGGTGATTGAAGAAATTCCACTGCAAGGGGCATTTGATCTGATTTGGTGCGGCTCACTGCTGACGCATCTATCCGAAGAAAAATGCGCGGCCTTTATCCGGCTTTTCCAAAAACTGCTCGACCAACGTGGAATCCTTATTTTCACCACCCATGGTCGGCACTGTGAACGCGAGTTGGCGGCTGGAAAAAATCCGCATGGCATCACCGATCAGCAGATCGCGGAATTGCTTTTGGGTTATCGTCAAAAAGGCTTCGGTTATGTCGACTATTCCGCCCAGTCTGCCTACGGTTTTAGCTTGGCGCATCCGTCATTTGTCACTGCCCAGCTAATTGATCATCCCGGTTGGCGACTGCTTGGCTACCTGGAGACAGGATGGGACAATCGCCAAGACGTCATCTACCTCCAAAAACGTTTCATTAGACCGGAAGCAAAAAATGGTACGATTCGATGATAGGGAGTGTCTGCCCAGAAACTCCCTGAACGAAAATCCCCCAAATGAGCGGTGATTTTTTTCGGATAAATTCGCCTGCAAAGGAAGGGCTGGGCTTGGTAATTTGTGGTCGATGCCACCTGAATTCGACTCGGAGCCCTCTTTTTATTTAGCCAGCGACATCGCCACGTCTTTTGCGAAATAGGTCAGAATCATGTCGGCGCCGGCGCGCTTGATGGCGAGCAGTGACTCGTCGCGACAGCGCACGAGGTCGAGCCAGCCGAGTTGGGCGGCAGCGTGAATCTGCGCGTACTCGCCTGAAACCTGATAAGCCGCCACGGGTTTCTTCGTCGCATTTCTCACCTCACGAATGATGTCCAGGTAAAGTCCAGCCGGTTTGACCATGACGATATCCGCGCCTTCCTGCTCATCGAGTGCGACCTCGCCCAGTGCCTCGCGACGATTCGCCGGGTTCATCTGATAGGTGGCCTTGCTCAGCAAGCGCGTGCCTGCGGCCTTCGCGCTGCCTACGGCATCACGGAAGGGGCCATAGTAAGCGGAATTGAATTTCGCAGAGTAAGCCAAAATCCCCGTGCTGATATAACCGGCTTCGTCCAGCGCCTGACGGATCGCGCCGACGCGGCCGTCCATCATGTCCGACGGCGCCACAAAATCCACGCCCGCTGCGGCCTGCAATACAGCCATTTCGCATAAAATCGCCACCGTCCGGTCATTGTCCACATCGTCGCCCGACGGCGTCAGAACGCCGTCGTGGCCATGCGTAGTGTACGGATCGAGCGCGACATCAGTGATGACAGTCAATTCCGGCACCGCTTTTTTCACCGCGCGCACCGCGCGCAATACGAGGGTTTTTGGATTCAACGCCTCCGTCCCTCCGGCATCCTTCAAACCCGCATCGAGTTTCGGAAATAAAGCCACTGCCGGCACACCCAACGAATGCAATTCAACGCATTCCTTCACGAGATCGTCGATCGAGAAACGGCTAACTCCCGGCATTGAGGCGATTGGCTCCGGCGCTCCTTTGCCCTCCACGACAAAGAGCGGAGCGATCAAATCCTGCGTACACAAAACCGTCTCAGTCACGAGCGCGCGACGGCTGGGCTGGCGGCGCAGACGCCGGGGGCGATGGGTTAAAACGAGTTTTGATTTTTTTGCCATGGCGGAGGGAATTGCAGATTAAACCACGAATTTGCGCCATTTCACGCTAATCTTTTGGCAGAAATCGCGCGGGTCCAAATTAACTGGTGCCGGGCCTCTCGGCTGTAATGTAGAGCGGGGCTTTCACCCGCCGCGCTGCGGGGTGAGGGCACCCCGCCCACATACTGACGCAGGCTCCCGAGCGGTTCCACTTACGTTTTACTGAATCCGCTCGAGAGATGTCACTGGACTGACCCGCCCCTCACCGCAGCCCGAAGACTTGTTGCAGCATCTCCGTGAGATCTGAACCCGGGACGTTGCTCGAGCCGTGTTTTCGCACGATAGATTTGCAATGGTAGGCGCGGACGACGGCTTCGTCCACCGACAGAATTTGTGCCGAGTTAGGCCGCATGCCCCCGACATCCGCTGCACTGAGTGGAGTCCACGCGAACGGCAATCCGGTCGAATTACAATCCACGTCCCAACCTGCGACGAAGCCAAGCGGCACCGGTTTGCGGAGGAGCGCGGGGTAACGTTGGATAAAATCCGGCGTGCGGTTCGTGGCCACGCGAACCCGCACTACGGAACGCAATTGATCGAAATATTGCTGAAAATTATCCACCTTTTTGGTGCGCCACTGCCGCAGAAAATCCAACGGATCGATGCCCATCAGATTCATTCCATTCCACAACCCCTGTTCATTCGGGCTGCCAAATTTCTTCCAGCTATACCACGATTGAAATTCCTCGGAGACCATCAGGCCGATCTCAAAATGCATGTGCGCCCGATCCCGTGGAATGTTGCCACCACCCCCGGTGTGTCCCATGGTAGCGATCACTTGACCGGCTTTGACGCTTACGCCGGGCGCGATCCCGGGCTCAATTTTGGACAGGTGAGCGTATAACGTATAGACGGCGGGCGTCATCCCCGTGTGCTCAATCACGATGTAGCGACCGTAGTTGCTTTCACCCGCTTTCGAATTCACGTGACGAATGACACCGCCCATCGCGGAAAAAATCTTATCCACAGGTTCTCCGCGGCCATCGCGTGCCACCGGACGAATATCGAGGCCTTCGTGAAATTGCGCTCCCCCACTCCGCACGCAGCCAAACAAACCGGACTCAGGATCACCGGACACAGTGGCCTGCGCCCACGCTTCGTACCCCTTCCCCTGCTCCCATGCGGGATTCGGCGTCGGCCACTGAATGTCAATCCGCTGCGCGGAGAGAATTGCGACAAAACATAAACTGAAAAAAAAGAGGACGACCTTTTGCACAGCGTGATTTTTTTTGATCGAAAATAAAATGGCCGATTATTTCGCCGACACGTTTACCGGACTTTCGAAAGCCTCAAGAATTTCCGCGCCAATCGCGTCTGCCACGAGCCGTCCGCGCTCCGTAAGACTGATCCGCCCCTCTGGTGTGGCCGTCAACAATCCTTCGGCGAGTAATTTCGGCCAGAGATCGAGCACCCCCGCCCACTGGGGCGTGGGGAATCTTTTTTGGAGTCTCGGCAGCGATACGCCCTCGTTCATGCGCAGGCCAAAAATCATCGAATCCGCCGCGAGCAGTTCATGCGTCAGCGCCACGCGGTCAGCCGTGGCGCGACGGCCCACAGCGACATCGGCGTGCCACCGGGTCAAGTCAGGCGGATTGCTACTGCGCCAGCCGCCCTGCTGGGACGCGCCGGAAGGCCCCAGCCCCACCCACTCCTGCATGTTCCAAGTATTGAGATTGTGCAGGCAGCGATGCCCCGGGCGTGCAAAATTGGACACTTCGTACTGCTGGTAGCCGGCCTGTTCAAGGTAGGCCCAAGTCTGGAGGTAGAACTCGGCCTCTTTGTTCACGTCGAGCTTCACTTTTCCCTGCGAAAGTTTCACCCACATCGCGGTGTCTTCTTCAAAGGTCAGACAGTACGTCGAAAGATGATCCGGGGCCAAACGCATCGCTTCCGCCAAATCCGAGTGCCATTGCTCCTCGGTCTGATTAGGCAGCGCAAACATCAGATCGATATTCACACTCGCGAAACCTTTGGCGCGGATCAAATCGTAGGCGCGATAAATCTGAGTGGTCGTGTGTTGGCGACCCAGTGCGTCAAGCAACCCGTCATTAAAACTCTGTACGCCCATGGAAATCCGGGTGACGCCCAACGCCTTCAAAGCCGACAAACGATCCTCGGTCACCGTGGCCGGCGCCAGCTCCACGGACCACTCCTTGGGCATGCCGCCATGAGCCAACAGGGTACGCCCCAGTTGCTCAATATCCGCTGGGCGCAGGAGCCCCGGAGTGCCACCGCCCCAGAAGGCGGTTTCGGCCTGACGTCCCTCCCAATTGATCAGCCCAGCTTCCACCTCAACGGCATCGAGATACCGTCGCACCGCATCCCCTTTGGGCACCGTTTGGTAGAACGCACAGAAGTCGCACGTCGTGGCGCAAAAGGGCACGTGGATATAGACGCCGAGAGGCGCCTGCGCTTTTTCTTGCCCTGTGGGGATTTCGGCCATTATGAAACTCGTCAATTTACGAACTGCCAACAGCCTACGTGGCCCTAGCAGTCAACCCTCCCATGCAAAAGACTCCCTTCCTCCACGCGAGCAGATTTTTTCCCGCTCTCTTCGCCGCACTCATGCTGCTGATTTTAGCCGGCTGTAATTTCACGATTACGAATCTGACACCGGATACGGTGCCACAAAATCCGTCCCAAATCTACACGATCACGGGAAGCTTTCATCCCGACAGCAACCGGATCGACCGCGCAAGCATCCAGCCACGCATCGTCATCGACGGCCAATCGTACAAAATGACCCGGGCCGGCGTCGCGGGTGACATCTGGGAGTTTGATTATCAAATTCCGGCCGGACGCACGGGCGCCTCCTATTATTTTATCTGCAACTACACCTTGGATGGCGGCGACCGCGCCAGTTCCAACGAGATTTACTCGGAGCTGCAAACGATGAAGATCGTCGGTCGGTACGTCCTGCGGCCCGAAGCCACCCGCGCTCCAGTCGGTTCGCGCGTGAGCGTGCTCGGTGCCGGATTCACGCCCACGGATGTGGTTTATTTCGACCAAACCCCCACCCGCACTATCTTCGAATCACCGAGCTCAATCAGCTTCTTCGTCCCCAACGTCGAACCAGGCCGCAACTTTAAACTCAGTGTCTCGGGCGCGGGCCAGACGCTCGATGTCGGCACGTTCCGCGTCGATGCGATCAGCTTTCAAGTAACGCCGTCCGCGCTCATCATTCGTGCCGGCGAGCAGCAAGCGGTGACCTTCACGATTCCCACCGCCGCGCCAGCAGGTGGCATGCTGATCGAAGTTAACACCGACGTTCCACAAAGCGTCATCATGCCCGAAGTAATTGTGCCGTCCGGTCAAACGAGCGTCACCGTTCCGGTGCAAGGCGGCAAACCCGGCATGGGCTCACTTTTCTTCAAGAGCAGTGCTGGCGAGAGTTCAGTCTCGGTCACGGTGACCGGGAAATAATCCGTTCCATCCGGGCGGGTTTCCAGACCGCGGTTCAAACCACTTAATTCATGCTTCAAAAGCCGTCGCAATGTGCGCCGGCTTTTTTATGGGCGGACATATCGCAGCGATGGTCTGTGCGCGGCGCGTCCGGTCGTGGGTGTGTACCTCCGGTTGTGGGCGGGGTGCCCGGCACGCCCGACAAAGAGGCCGACCGGCGCTATCGGGAAAAACAAGAACCGGATCAGTCGTTCAAAAATTTCTGCAACCGGGCAAGCACGCGATCTTTTCCGAGCACACGGAAAATACTTGTGATACTGGGTCCAGCGTTCGTGCCGGTGACGGCGAGACGCGCCACCGCTTGATAATCACCGAAGCCCAAGCCCTTGCTCGCGGCCAATTGTTTGATCGCTTCCTCAATCGCTGCATCACTCGATAAATCCGCTGCCGCAATCCACGCAATGAGCTCAGCGAGGCGCACCGTGGGTTCGCCCTTGGCCATCACCTTCTCTTTCACTTTCGCATCGAGCGGAAAGTCATCGGTGAAAAAATACCCGGTGTACGCCCCGAGTTCGTCGATGGATTTAATCTTCGGTTGCGCGAGCAACATGATTTCACAGAAGAACGCTTCGTTCGCGAGAACAGCCGCGCCCGTTGCTTGCTTATGAAAATAATCCCGCGCCAGCGCCATGAACCGCTCCGCCGGCTGCTCGAGTAAATAAAGCATATTCATATGCCCGAGTTTCTTGCCGTCGAATTTGGCGTTGGATTGATTGACCGCAGGCAAATCAAATAATTTCACGATCTCGGCGATCGGCATCTTCTCGCGATCATCACCGGGATTCCAACCGAGTAAAGAAAGATAATTCACGATCGCCTCAGGCAGAAAATATCTCTGGCGATATTCCTCAATCAACGCGCCTTTGTCGCGCTTACTCATCTTGCCCTGGCCCATTTCGGGCGACTTCAAAATGAGTGGAATATGCGCAAACAC
>JANYFP010000156.1 GCA_025362555.1 Verrucomicrobiota bacterium | reverse complement strand
GACTTGTAAGCGACATAGTAATATTGATCGAATTGATTCCAGTGCTGTTCGCCGGTCTGATTCAGACCCCACGCGGAACCACCGGTCTGCCCCTGCCACAAAGCAGGAATACTCTTCCAGTACGCCAAGCGCTCTTCGATGAAAGAAGTGAGCGCGGAAGCGATGTTGCTCTGCTTGGCTTGCTGTTTCGAGATGTTGCCCATGACGCGCCAATTTTTGGTGACATTATAGGTGAGCTCGAGCTCCAAACCCTTGGAGATATTGTCCGAAGTATAGGCGTTGGCCAAACGTGGGTCGCCCGTGATAAGGCCATCGGCCATCGCTTTCTTGTAAGTGACGCCCGCTTTCGCCGCGATTTCCGGCATGACCGTTAGCTCCATGAAGGGAATGGTCCATTGAGCCAGCGGGAAGTTGGCATTGGAGGCCGAAGCATTTGCTGCCGTCGCCTCGAACCAGTTCAACTTAATGTTGAGCTTATCTTCCAGGAGATTGACGGAAAAACCGTAATCCTTGCCGACGCCCGTCGGGCTCGGGGTGGCCTTGCCCAGGAGGTCAACCGCACCGGCATTGGGGCGGAAATTCTCGGAATTGTTATAGTGGAAGCTCAGCCATTTGAGCGGATGGATCACACCGCCATAGGTCCGAGTCTGACGCTTAACTTCGGAGAACGCAGGATAGGTCGTGGGCGCCGGGCCAACAATTCCGCTGCCACCATCGACCGAACTGGAGAAGGCCGCGCGGTTCTCGTCACGACGGAGACCGTACATGCCGACGATCTTGTCATCCCAGAGGTAACCTTGGATGACGACTGCAGAGGAAGCCAGTTTGACCAACTGACGTTGATCGCTCTTGAGCGCATAATAACTGCCCAGCGTGTCAGTCTTGTAGGTGCCGCTGGTCGAATCAAAGTAGGTATTGGTCACACCGGAAACGATGCCCGGCTGACCGGGGACGGTCGTTGCTTGATAGCCGTTGGCGGCGGTCCCACCCAAATAGTAGCGGTAGCCGATTTCCTTGTCTTTGGCTGAACCGCTCGTGCCACGGGCATTGGATTGCCAATGCTCTGTTTCCGTTTGGCGATCTTCCGCAAAGCCGGTCACCCGGTAACGGCCAAACCATTTGTTATGTTTGGTCAGATCCAAATTATAGGTGAGGGTGCCGCGCAGGGATTCATTGGTGTTGTGATCGGACTGCTTGTTATCGAGGCCGCGGTATTGCATGTAGGTTTCGCCGTAGTGCGGATTACTCGCACCACCGGGCAGGCGCACATTGACGTCAACATCGTAGGTGGCGTACTCCGCGCGGAAAAGACTGAGGAAATCGTTGTCCACCGTTTCATGCACATAGGAAACGTTTGCGTCCAAGCCGCGCACAATTTCCTGGTCAATGGAAAAGCTGCCCGTCTTCAGCTTCAGATTGGAGAGACTCGGCGATAGATTCACACTGCCGAGATTGAAGTATTTGTTACTATTCATCCGGTAAGCCGTCCAGATCGGGAGATTGGCGACATTCTGCTGGTTGAAATAATAACCGGTGTTCGTATTGGCCGCACCAATCACCGCGCTATTTTTGTCATAGGCGACAGTGGGCAGATCGCCATCCTGCCAAAGGTAGGAGCTGACCGCCGCACCCGAATTACGATCGTAGGACGGTTTGCCCAACGCCATCCATTGCGTCACGCTATCTTCCGGCGTGATGGAATTGGGATTATTGGAATCAACTTTGACCGTCTCGTAGCTGGCGCGGATCGTGGTTTTTTTCCACGGCTGATAGGTCGTGGTCAGGTAGAGGCGCTTGTCCTTGTTATAAGCGGGCTGCTGCTTGAAGCCCTTGTCCGACAAGGCACCGGCCACCCGGAAAGCCAGAACATCTTCTTTCGCCACGATGTTGCTGTTGAGTGTGCCGCGCAGATCGCCGAAACTGCCGAAGCGGAAAGCAATCGAGTTCTTGTTTTGCGCCAGGCCCGCAACCTGGGGCGAGTAGTTGATGATACCAGCGGGAGAACCCAGACCGGCCAAAATGGAATTCGGGCCGCGATTGATCGTCACCTGATCAAGATTATAAGTGTCGAAACCAGCCCACGTGCCGATCGTATAGAAATAATCACGTGTGATATCGGCTGCTTCCAAACCACGCAGACGATTCGCGGAGCTTGGATTCGCCGCGACGTCATCCGTCGGACGCCCCAAGGACGACTGCGACGCCGTGAAGTCGCGCGTGCCTTCCGTGTTCGCCGTGTAAGTCAGAATGTCATTGATATCAACCGCAGCGACATCGGTCAGAAATTCCTTGGTCACCACCGTGATCGAAGCGGCCACATCCTTCAGTTCGGTGTTGATGCGACTGCCGGCCAAGGTGCTCGTGGCCCGATACCCCTGGTCCTTGCTGGCGTCGACGAGGAAGGGAGACAGGACAATGGTTTCTTCCTCGGCGGGCTTGGCCTTGGAGTTGTCTGTGGCAGGAGGTGTGGCAACTTGCGCCAGACCCGAGTTCAACAGCAGCGAAAGCAGCGCCGCCGTGGAGAGCAGGCGTGTTTTCGTAGTTGGGTAGTTAGCTTGCATGTTTTGGAGTTTGATTAGGTTCACTGACAAAAACTGGGGGAATAAACGGTCGCAGCCACGCAGCGGTGCGAAGGCGATGCCACTGCCATTCAAACGGACAATTGGAATTAAACGCAGACTTGGGACGGTGAGGCCGTACAACTAATGGCACGGCGGTCGTACCCGGTCAGGTGATCAAAAATTACCGGGACGAATTTAAAATTGCGGCGCGAACGAGGGGTGGAATGACGTGAATGAGGGGCGAAATGGTCAGAAACGGACAAAGCTAGGTCCGAATCCACGGGTTTAGGGTTACGCGGAAAAAGTCATTCTGGCATGTTTCTGTCAACAGTATTTTCCACAGTAAAACTGTTTTACTAAATCCCAGGTAAACTCCCGGCTTTCTAAGTTTCTTGGGGCGCAGCTCGGCTGCTGGCCACGTGATCTCACCTGGGCAGTGCGGAACCATGCCGTTAATATCACTGGCTATTGAAAATCAGGCTTTAGGTAGGGGCCGTTGCCCTCAACGGCCCTCGGGGTGCACCGGGCGATTGAGGGCAATCGCCCCTACCACTCCATGGTCCAGCAAAAGTCTAAAGCTTAAGAGCCGTCGGTATCAGCCTTCGCTCCGACCACTCTCACTGGCCACCGGGCAGTCGAAGCGGCGCCGGACCCATTCGACCCCACTCAACCGCATGGTCCAAATCCCGCAGGCACAGGATCACGCGCTTGGCGCGGATAAAATCACGGTGGCTTCCGCCCCCGAGCAGGGGTGCTGCGTCGTCACACCCGACGGCCATCGCACCTGAATCTTCCGCGGCGGATTCCCGTCCAACCAGCCGAAAAAGCACGCCGCCGTGGACTGGCTAAAGTAACCCGAGCCGGCATACACCTCACTCATCTGCGTCGAACCATCCGCCAGCTCCACCGTAATTCGGGCACCCACTGCGGTGGGATTGCCGAGCGGGCCATGGAGCCCCACCCGCAGGGCGTGATGCCCGGCGACACCCTGGTTGCGAAACGCCAGGGTCGTGCTGTTATTGCGCGTCACAAAAAAATCCGGCCACCCGTCCTGGTCGAGATCGAGCACGGCGAGCGCTTTCGCATCGCCCGGGACGATTAATTGGCTCTCCGCAACGGGCACCGCCGTGAAGTGTCCGCGCCCATCCCCCCGGAGGAGCTGGCTCAATCCGCCATCAAACCGACCCACCGAAGGAATCGGCGCGAATGAATTCTGCACCGCATAAATATCGGCAAATCCATCCCCATCGAAATCTCCCGCGACGAGACCCTGCATCGGCGAAATTTGCGCCAGACGGGGCAGTGGTTCGAAACGATACGTCCCATCCGACTGGCTAAGAAACACGCCACTCCGCAGCTCCGTGGCCGCGAAGCGCTGAGCCGCCGCCAATTTATCCTCGCCCAGAATCTCGCCGAGGGTGGCGCGCGCATAAATATCATTGCGAGAGTACCGCTTTAGAATCGATGGAATCACTGCCCCGAGTGCCCGACGGGGCCGGCGAGGATACAACCGCTCCCCTTCGTAATACCCTTCAACCAACTGCGTCGTGTCGTCCTCTTTGAAATCACCCTCAAACAACACCGCCGGATGAGCTGGATCGGCGCCGTAGGGCGTATTTAAACCCAGATTGCCCACCACGTAATCAGGTCGGCCATCGCCATTAAAATCCGCCGCCGCCAGCGAACTCCACCACCCTGTCCCCGCAGCCGCGAAACCGGATCGCTCCGTCCAATCCGAGAAATTCTTCCCCTGGTCATTGTGAAAATATTTCACCTGACCCCACTCGATGGGGAGCAGTAAATCCGGCCAGCCGTCGTTATCGACATCACTCCACAAGGCCGACGTCACCATGCCCACTACGCGCAAGCCCGGTGCGACCGCATCCGTCACATCTTCAAACCGGCCCCCGTGATTTACCCACAAGGCGCTGCGCGGCGTCTGCGGATATTGCCCGGGCAACACTCGCGCACCGAGAAAAACATCCAACTGCCCATCGTGATTAAAATCCGCGGCTGCCACCGCGCCCACGCTCGATGTGAACACGGGTAAACCGCCCGCGCTCGCGAGCTGAAAGCTGCCGTGGCCGTTATTAAGAAAGAGTCGGGGCTGATACTCCGGTGACCCTGCCGCACGAGCACAGCCACTTTTGGTCAGCAGCAAATCGTTAGAGCCGTTTCCATCCGCATCGAACGCCAGAACCGGTCCGTCATTGAGCGGCCCGTCACTGGCGAATAGTGCGGAATCCATGATGCCGAACGCTCCCGACACACCCGCCGTGAGCAACCGCGCCGGATCAGTCGGCGTCCCACCCACGACTAAATCATCACGGCCATCACCAGTCAGATCCGCGACGGCCACCGCCGGTCCATGCCGATTTTGGCGGGTCGGCAGCATCGGCTGCGCCGCCAACTCATCGAGCGAAATTTCACGGGACGACAGCGAAAGATTCATTGTCTGACTCACCTCGGTAAACTCGCCCGATTGATTGACGGGAGGAGCGGCTTTTCGCCGCGAGGCCTCGGCCACTGCGGATTTATCCGACGGCTCCGTCAGCGTGTACTTCCGGTCCACCGCGAGATCAGAAAAACTCTGCGTCGATCCGCTCGGCCATTCCACCGTGACGTGTTTCAACACGGTGTCTTCGCCCAACCCGAAATGCAGCACCGGCTCCGAACTCGACAACACCCCGCGCGCCAGCACCAACTGCCGAACCTGGAGGCCGGACGCCGTTTCAATTCGCACCGTCGCGCCCACGCCGAACCGATTCGACCGGGTTCCGCGCAGCGCAAAGATCACGCGGTGCCCCGTGTCCGAGTCGTTCCGCAACAGCGTGACCCCTTTTTGGTAATTGCTGTAAACCAAGTCGAGATCGCCATCGCCATCAAGGTCTCCGAAAGCGGAGCCATAACTCACCCCTTTATCATTGAGCCCCCACGCCGCACTCACGTTTTCAAAACGTAAATCACCCAGATTACGAAACGCCAAATGGGCTTCCGCCAGCATGGGGCTGGCCTTTTCGATCTGGACTCTCTGCGCCTGGTTGGCCGCCAAAGTCATCCGATTCATGAGGTCGGTATTGTGCGACTCGCGATGCATCCCATTGGTCACGTGCAGATCGATGCGACCATCATTATCGAGATCCTCGAAACGCGGCGCCCACGTCCAGTCCGTCGCCACCAAGCCCGTCAGATTTGCGGCCTCCAGACAGCGTTCCGTCCCGGTCCCCAGGTAAAGGGCATTGCGCAAATACTGCGGCGCGACGGTCACGCTGGCCGCCACCGGATCGGTCGCGAGACCGCGCGTCGTGGCCATCGTGCGCTGATCTTTTTCATGCGTCGTGGCGGCCATGTCGGCGACGAACAGATCAATCAACCCGTCGTTGTTCACATCGCCGAGGTCGCTCCCCATCGAGGAAAACGGCGTATGCGGCAGTGCCCGATCCAGGACGTTGGTGAACGTGCCATCGCGGTTATTGTGATAGAGGGAATCGGGCGGGGCAAAATCGTTGGCGACGTAGATATCAGGCCAGCCGTCATTATCGTAATCCCACCACGTCACGGAATGGCCCTGCGTCTCACCACGGATTCCCGCGCGTTCCGTCACATCGGTAAACGTGCCATCACCGTTGTTGTGAAACAGATAATCCCGCTGACCTTTGGGATGCGCGACGCCGTCGAGTAAATTGGTCTGCACATAAACATCGAGCCACCCATCCCGATCATAATCGCAAAACGCGCCCATCACCGAAGCATCGTTGACCGCCAGTCCACGGGCGGCTGCTTCCTCCCGGAAGGTTCCGTTGCCTTGATTAATGTAGAGTAAATTCGGTGAGGCGAACCGGCACACATAAATATCAAGCAGCCCGTCATTATTCACGTCCACGAAGCACGCGCCCTGTTTCCAAATCCCCGCCGCATCGCCGTGATCAGCGACGCCCGCCGCCTCCGTGACATCGGCAAATTTCCAATTACCGAGATTACGAAACAGCCGGCAACTCTCCGTTTTACTCACGACAAAGATGTCCGGCCGACCATCGCCATCGTAATCCCCGATGGTGACGCCGGTCCCGACTGCGCCTACTTCCAGCTCGTGATAACGCTCAGCCCACATCTTGGGATCGGCGTAGTTATTCTCCGTGATCACACCCGTATCCTGCGGTGAAAGCACCTGAAACAAGGTCGCGCCCCGCGGTCCCGAACGCGGGGCCAGCGGCTGTTCCGCAATGCCGCCCACGGAATCGGCGGCCCACACCATCGTCCCGGCGAAAAAAACACCACTCAACAAAATAGCGTGCCACACCCGGTGCGCGACACCTTGGGCCGTCGGCCGCTTGAGATTTTTGATCAATGCCATGCGAGACGACAGTTGGATAAATCTTGCGCGACGGAGTCAAGGAAGGGTTGGTCGGCACCTCGGTCGACACGCCTGTGTCATAGCTGATATTGCCTCGCTGAACTCATGTAATCTCAGCCGCATCCATTCAGTTTAACTACTGGCGTGATTGTAATTCGCAATCCGTAGGTGGAGCGCCTTGACCTCAAGGCGCTTCAGGATTCCCGCCCTCAATTCAACGGTTGGGGTCATTCTGCTGGCCAGCAAAACGCTCCACCTCCTATTGCATCGTTACGGCTCAGCCGCACGACTACGGCGCGGCGGTCCTCGGACGAGAACTTTGCTTGCCCCGCTGTTCTTCGTGCGATTGCGTGCGGGCGCTCCACTCTTTCTGTCCCTGCTGCGATCTCCCATGAGTTTTTTATCCCGCTGTTCCGCTCACGCCTGGATTTTAATCCTACTCGGCGCGTTTGGATTTATTGCTTGGAGCGACTACGGACGGGCCCAGCGCGTGGACTACGTCACCCACACGGATCAGGAGGAGGCCGTCATCGACGCCGCTTCGCCGACGGGCTACGCCGATGGAAAACGCTGGATCATTGTCCCGGAACACCACAACCGAAGTTACCAGTGGATTGCCGAGACGCAGCAAATGTTGGCGCAAAAAGAATGGCGCGTGCGCCACATCGATTCCGAAAATGCGCCCTACGGCCGCGACGTGCATTCGGCGTCACCGTACCGCTGGTGGCTGGGACTGATTGCCTGGTGCGATCACTCCCTTACCGGCCATCCTTACGGTCTGGCGGCGGAACGCGCTGCGCTCTGGGCCGATCCGCTGCTCCATCTAATGTTCCTCGTGGTCACGACGGCTTTTGTCGCGCGGCAGTTCGGTGCACTATCGGCCGGACTGATCGCACTCGGCCTCGCGACGCTTTACCCTTTCGCCGGAAGTTTTCTTCCCGGCGTGCCCGATGATCACAGCCTCGCTCGGATCTGCGCACTCTGGAGTGTGCTGCCTTTGCTCGCCGCCATTGGCCGGGCGAAACGCACGACAACCCCGGGCGGACTGATCGCGGAAACTCCCGCCAAAAAATCCAATCGGATCACGCCGCCTCCGCCAATTTCCGCCGAAATCGAGGCAGCCGAAATCGCCGGTGAACACCGTCGCACCCAACGGCTTTTTTTCAGTGCAGGAATTGCGGGCGGACTCGGCCTGTGGATTAGTGTAACCAATCAAATCCCAGTCATCGCAGGTATTACCGCCGGAGGATTTTTGGCCGCGTGGATCGGCGCACGGAGAGCGAAGAACACCGACGGTGACGCTCACACCGATGCCCCTTGGCGGGCGTGGGCTCTCGGTGGCGCGCTCACTTGTCTGGCGGCCTACCTCGTGGAATATTTCCCCACTCAGCTCGATCTCCGCTTACAGGTAAACCATCCGCTGTACGGATTGGCCTGGCTGGGGCTCGGTGAGCTTCTTGCGCAAATCACCTCCTGGTCGAAAACGGAAAAATCATTTTGGAATCGCCGTCGCGTCGTGGCTGTGGTGCTGGCGATTGCCGCAGTAGCCGCGTGGCCGATCACCCTAATCCTCACCGGAACACGGTCACCACTCAGCGGTGATCCCCTCGCCTCGCGCCTGAGTAATTTGCCGAATGGCATCGTCGCGCAAAACTTTTCCGCGTGGCTCGCTCGCGATGGATTTACGGCACCGCTGGCGGCAACCGGCCTCCCGCTCCTTTTAATTGGAGTGGCAGGATGGATACTCGCCCGCCGACCCACCGACGCGGCGCAACGTATCACGATCGCCTTGGCGTTCGGACCAGTCCTGGTGACGCTCGCATTCGCGTTTTCCCAACTCTCGTGGTGGGCCGGATGTGACGTCGCCTGGCTCACTCTCTTGGTGGCCGCCACGATGGCTCGCGGCGACGCCAAAATCTCGCCACTCAGCCGCTGGCTTTGGTCAGGATTTACCGGCGTAATTTTACTGCCGGGTTTAATTCTACTTGCTCCGCCACCGATGCCGACGACTGAAAATATTCAGTTTACGCGACTCGAAGTGGAAGGACTCCTTGAACGGTCCCTCGCCCACTGGATCGCAGATCATGCCGGGCCCACCGGAGCCGTTGTACTCGCCCCGCCGGATCGTACCACGAGCTGGTGCTTTCACGGTGGTCTGCGCGGGCTCGGAACCGCCAACTGGGAAAATCGCGACGGCTTGGCCGCGACGATCCGGCTCGTCAGTGCCACCACGGCGGACGAAGCTCTCGCATTACTCAACCAGCGCGGGGTCACTCACATCGTCCTGCCCTCGTGGGATTCGGATCTGGACGAATTTGCGCGATGGACCCTCGGCCGCGCGGACGATGCTTTTATTATGGCCATCCATCGGTGGTCGCTGCCGCCGTGGCTGCGGCCGCTGCCGTACAGCGTGCCGGCCGTCGCTGGCTTCGAAGGGCAATCAGTGGTCATCCTGGCCGTGACCGACGAAAGCAACCGGGCGGCGGCGACCGCACGCCTCGCGGATTATTTCCTCGAAACGCAGCAACTCGAACTCGCGAACTCTGCGACTCAACCGCTGCAACGCTACCCGTCGGATCTCGGCGCGCTGGTGGCGCTGGCGCAGATTGAGAAAGCGCGCGGGGATACGGTCGCGTTCACGAAGACCTTCGACGCCTTGGTGTCGAATCTCTCCGGTGGGTCGGATCGCTCGCTGGCTTGGGATCGCCGGGTCAGCTTGGCGATCCTGTTGGCGCAAGGCCAGCGCACGGATCTCGCGCGCGAACAAGTGCGGCGTTGTCTGGAGAAAATCACTGCGGCGCGTTTACGTTCGCTCACGACGGGCTCGCTTTTCCGGCTGCAAATGCTGGCTAAAGCCTATGAATTCAAGATCACCGATGAGCCCCTGCGCGCACTCGCGTTAAAATTATTACCGGCAGAACTGCGCAGTCGCTTGTAAACTCAATCAAACACCGCGCCCGGCTGCAGGCATCTGATCCGCAGGCCCGAGATCACCGTTGTAGTTCCAACGCACTTCCGGAACTTTGATTAAGTTAACCAACCGACCGAGACCCCACCCCATGCGCTCCAATACTATTGTTGCAACCATCCTAACCGCGCTCGTGGTCGCCCATGTCGGCAGCCTGATCAGCGTCTGGTGCTCGCCCCGCGGGTTGAGCTTTCTCCTCGCGCTCAATGCCACGTGCGCCGTTGCCATTCTCCTCTACATCGCAAGTCGTGCGCCCTACGTGATCGCGGCAAAAGATTGGCACATGCTGGGATTATTCCTTTTTGAAGCGGTGGTGCTGACCGGGGCGATCTTCGCGTTTCGAGACCACCGCATCGCCACGATTGGATCGTATGTCGCCTTTGGTTTGCACGCCTGCGCTACTCTGGCCGCCGTGGTCTTCGCCTTCACGTTCAAGATCACTCGCCTGATTTAAGAATCGTTCAGACTGAGCCAAAAACAATGCAATAGGAGGTGGAGCGTTCTGCTGGCCAGCTGAATGACCCCAACCCGCTGGTTTGAGAGCGAGAATCCTGAAGCGCCTTGGGGTCAAGGCGCTCCACCCAAGGATTGCGGATTACAATCACGCTAGGATTTTAACTCCTGAATGGATGCGTAGACCGACGAAGGACACCGCTGCGCTGCGATTCGTAGTGCGGGCAGTTACGCCAAACTGATTGTCGCGGAAAATCCGCTCTGAAACCCGCGTCGAACTCTTGTAAAACAATTTGATTAAAGATAAGACACTTGATATTCAAAGCAGAAATGCCATGCACGGAAAGCGTTCTTGGCTTCGCTTTTTCCCCTACCCCATGCCCCCCACCCCCCGCCGTCAGTCAAAAAACTTCCGCCTGCATCTCCGACCGATCTTGAACTATTTTCTGCTCGGTGTCGGGTCACAGCCTCCGCTTATTTCTGCGCGACCATGAGCATCGATCACAATCGCGAGACGAGGGCTGAGGACAAAATCAGTTTCTGGGAGAAGATGGCCTTTGGCGTGGGCACGCTACCGGTATTTTACGGCATCGCCGGCGTGGGCAGCTTCGCCATCCCGGTTTACCAAATGACCCTGAAGCTCGATCCGTTGCTTCTAGGCATCGCCCTGTCGATCCCGCGATTCCTCGATGCGATCCTCGATCCCATCATGGGGCGAGTTTCCGATAACACCCGTTCACGCTGGGGCCGCCGGAAGCCCTACATCGTAATCGGAGCGATCGTTCAGGCGATTTTCTTCGGCACGATTTGGATGGTGCCCTCAACGTGGAATCACGCCTCCATCGCGATCTACCTCATCAGCACGCTCGTGCTGTTTTACCTCGGCTACACAATCTACTCCGTGCCGCTGAATAGCCTGGGCTACGAGATGACGCCTGACT
>JANYFP010000037.1 GCA_025362555.1 Verrucomicrobiota bacterium | reverse complement strand
CTGATGTCGCGATGGGCATGATTACCGACAAGCACACGACGCGGTGGGGGCGCTACCGTCCGTACCTGCTGTTCTTCTCTGTGCCGTTCGGCCTGTCGATCATGATGGTCTTCACGACCCCGGAGTTGGCATATAATTCGAAACTGCTCTACGCCTACGCGACGTACATTGCGATGATGCTGGTGTTCACCGCGGTGACTATTCCCTACATTTCGCTGCCCGGTGTGATCACCGCCGATCCGCAGGAGCGCCTGTCTGCGAATGGCTATCGACTCTTCTTCGCGAAGGTCGCCGCGCTGGCGGTCACCACTTTCGTGCCGTTGTTCGCCTCCCGCTGGGGGATCGATCACCTTGCTCGCGGTTACCAAGTATCGATGGCGATTATGGCGGGCCTCGCGACGCTGATGTTCCTATTCTGTTTTTTCACCACGACGGAGCGCGTGAAACACGTCATCGACGCCAAGCCGCTTGGCACGCAGCTCTCGCTTCTTTTCAAGAATGACCAATGGCGGGTCCTCGCGGCGGTGTGCGTGGTGGGCACGATTGGCTACGTGATTCGCGGTTCAGTGGCACTCTACTATGCAAAATATTATTTGAAGGGGAGTGGGGAAATTCAAGCGTCGTTCATCACGTCGGGTGTGATCGCAAACATCCTTGCGATGGTCGCATCGACCTGGATCACGAAGAAATTCTGCAAGATTCAGCTCTTCCGTTGGACGCAGGTGCTCGTCGCGGCGCTTAGTGTGGCCCTGTATTTCCTCGTGAAGCCGGGCGATGTGGCCCTGGCCTTTGTTTTGTACTTCCTGATCAATTTCGTGGTCGACCTGCACGCACCCGTGTTTTGGTCAGCAATTTCTGAGGCGGTCGATTATGGTGAAGTGCAGACCGGAAAGCGCGTTGCGGGCATGGCGTTCGGGGGGATTTCATTTTGCCAGAAGATGGGCATGAGTCTCGCCGGTGGCGCGGTTGGCTGGCTGCTCACGTATTTCAACTACGTGGCCGATCAAACGCAGAGCGTCACCACGCTCAACGGCCTCGCGCTGCTCTTATCTGTGATTCCCGGGGTATTTCATTTGGGCATGGGTCTCTTGATGTTCAAATACCGCATCACTGATCGATATTACGACGCGATGATGAAAACTCGCATCGCACCCGCCGCGGCTTGATCGATTTTAATTTATTCTGCCGATTCCTGATCAACCGATTTCACCGTGACCCCGCTAACACCTCTGATACTTCAACGCGCAGATCCCAGCATCCGGCGTCACCCTGACGGCTGGTATTATTTTACCGCCTCCGTGCCCCAGTACGATCGTCTTGAATTGCGACGTTCGCGCACGATCGCTGGCTTGGCTACCGCTCCCACAGTGGATGTCTGGCGCAAGCCGGATGCCGGTCCGTTCAGTGAACTTATCTGGGCGCCCGAGCTGCATTTCATATTCGGTGCATGGCATATTTACTTCGCCGCTGCTCCGTCGCGGGCGATCAAGGATGATCTTTTTCAGCATCGGATGTACGTCATTTCGACGATGGCGGAGAATCCCCTCGAGGGCAAATGGTCGGAGCCGGTGCGCGTTGAAACGGGGATCGATAGCTTTTGTCTCGATGCCACGACGTTCTCGCACCGCGGCGCGACCTATTATCTCTGGGCGCAAAAGGCTCCGGAGATCCGGGGCAACTCGAACCTGTACCTCGCCCGCATGGCCTCAGCCACGCAGCTGGCGCCGCCGTCGGTACGACTCTCAATTCCCGAGTACGAATGGGAAATTCGTGGATTTTGGGTGAACGAAGGACCGTCGGTCGTGATTCGGCAGGGGCGCGTTTTCATCAGTTATTCCGCGAGCGCGACCGATGAAAATTATTGCATGGGCCTGCTTCACGCGCGCGACGACGCCGATCTGCTTGAGCCGCGGAGCTGGACGAAATCACCGCAGCCTGTTTTCCAAACGGATTTCGAGCACAAGATTTACGGACCGGGGCACAACAGTTTCACAGTCGCCGAAGATGGCGTCAGTGACTTGCTGGTTTACCACGCGCGGACCTACACGGAAATTGTGGGTGATCCTTTGTGGGATCCGAATCGGCATACTTATGTGAAGCCGCTTAAATGGAACGATCAGGGTATGCCAATCTTCGGTCGGCCTTCAGGAATCGAATGAACGCGCCGTCGAGATTTATTTCGTCTCTAGCGCGGACTGGATTGCGTGTGATGGGTCTGATTGCCCTCGCTCTGTGCGCTCGAGCTGATTTGTCGACGCCGACTTTCACGAACGTCACCGTGCACGATCCGTCGGTCGTGCGCGATGGATGGACTTACTACATTTTTGGTTCGCACATGGCGTCGGCAAGTTCGTCGGATCTGATGAACTGGTCGCAAATCACGACCAGCGCCGCGTTCCCCAATTCACTCATCCGCAATCAAAATCCCCAGGCGGAATTCGCGGCGACCCTAACATACGCTGGTGGCGTGAATACCTTTTGGGCGCCTGACGTAATCAAACTTGGCGACGGCAAATACTATTACTACTATTGTGCCTGCCAGGGTAGCTCGCCGCTCAGTGCGCTTGGCCTCGCCAGGGCTGACGCTATCACCGGTCCGTACGCCGACGTCGGTATTCTGCTCAAGTCGGCCGGGGCCACCCCGACGGTGTCGCCCTACGACGTCAACACCATGCCCAATGTCGTCGATCCCTCGGTGTTCTACGATAATACAGGCAAGCTCTGGATGGTTTACGGTTCGTTTTCCGGTGGTATTTTTATTCTGCAACTCGATTCCACCATTGGCTCGCCGACGATTGGTCAACCGTTGGCTGGCCAAGCTTACGGGAAGAAACTTGTGGGTGGAAATTCTTCACGAATTGAGGGCGCGTACATTATCTACAGTCCGGAGACTTCGTATTATTATCTGTTCTGTACTTTCGGCGGACTCGATGCTGCGGGCGGCTATAACATTCGGGTGGGCCGTTCACTGAATCCAGACGGCCCGTTCCTCGATGCCGCCGGCAATGATCTGACGAACGTCAAAGGTTCGATCACCGATGACTCTCTGATCGCGCCTTACGGGGTGAAGCTGATGGGCAATTGGCAATTTTCGCATGTCGCCAATGATCTCCGCAGCACCAGTCGCGGCTATGTTTCCCCCGGTGGCGTTTCGGTCAACCGCGACCCGGGCACCGGAAAATACCTGCTCGTTTTCCACACGCGTTTCGTGGGCAGTGGAGAAGTTCACGAAGTGCGCGCACATCAGATGTACTTGAATGCTGACGGTTGGTTCGTGGCTGCGCCGCATCGCTACGCCCAGGAGACCATCACCACCACTCCCGTCAGCCAGATTCCGGGCGACTATAAATTGATTAATCACGGCAAGGATGTGACGGCTACGGTGAAGACCTCCTCGCTGATTGCGCTGAACGCGGATGGTTCGATTACTGGCACCGCGACCGGCACCTGGTCGCTTTCCGGAGATCACAACGCCTCGGTCAGGCTCGACGGCACGAGTTATCACGGCGTATTTTCCCGTCAGTGGGATGATGACAACCAGGCGTGGACGCTCACGTTTAGTGCTCTCTCCGGCAATGGCGTGGCGGTGTGGGGGAGCAAGGTTGCCGCACTTTCCACCGACGTCCCGCCCGTAATCACCACTCAGCCGGTGAGTCAGACGATCGCGCTCGGGGCTGCGGTTACATTTACGGCGGGGGCCAGCGGTACGCCGAGCCCCACTTTCCAATGGCAAAAAAGCGGCGTGACGATTGCTGGTGCTACGAACCCGGCTTATTCAATCGCGAGCGTTTCCGCCGGCGCCGCCGGATCTTACACGGTCGTCGCGACCAATACCGCCGGAGCCGTCACGAGCAATGCCGCCACGCTGACCGTGAGCATCGCCACGAGTGTCCCCGTCATCACGACGCAGCCGGCGAACCAAACCGTGACGACGGGCAGTGCGGTGACGTTGACCGTGACTACCACCGGTAACCCGGCGCCGACTTACCAATGGTACAAAAATGGCACCAGCGTGGCGGGCGCGACAAGTGCCTCGTTCACGATTGCAGTCGTCCAGTTGTCCGATGCCGCAATCTATCAAGTGGTCGCATCTAATTCCTCCGGCACGGTGACGAGTGCCGGGGCGACTCTCACCGTCTACACTTTACCAGTCTTTACGACGCAGCCATTGAGTCATGCCGCGTTTGTCGGCGGCACGGTGTCGATGATCTGCGTGGTTACGGGAACACCGTTGCCAACGTATCAGTGGCAGAAGGGAGGGATCGATCTTCCCGGCGCGACCAGCTCGACCCTGACTATTAATAATGTGCAGTTGAGCGACGCGGGGAGTTACGGCCTGGTGGCGACGAGCGCGGAGGGCGGCTCGGTCACGAGCCGGTTCGCGCGACTCGTCGTGCTCGTTTCGCAGCAGAACGCGATTACGTACGCGACGACGAGATCTTCGACTGGGGTCACTGCAGGTGGGATGGTTAACTTCGATTATTTTGTCACCAACGTCGGCACGAAAGCGTGGGGCGCGCACCACTACCTTTCGATCCGCGACATCAATAATACGTTCGTCGCTTTCTCCTCGCTCATCGGAATCCTCCCCGGAGAAACCACGACCGCGAATCTAAACTTCCCGGCGCCGGCGACTCCGGGCACGTACACGTACTACGTCCAAGGCTTGGAAGACGGCGTGGAGTTTTTCTCCACGCAGACGACGGTGACGCTGACGGTTCTCGCGCCGCTGGCGAATGCGATCACGTACAACACGACGTCGTTCCCCGTCAGCGCTGCGCCGGGTTCGAACGTCATCTTCACCTACAACGTGACCAACACCGGCACGGCGACGTGGGGTGCAAATCACATTCTATCCTTGAAGAACGGGAGTGGCACCACGCTCGCAACCACGCCGCTGACCGTCTTGGCTCCGGGTGCGAGTAAGACGGTGAACCTAAACTTCACTGTTCCATCCACTCCCAGCTCGTACAACTACACGGTCCAAGCCTCGCAAACTGGCGTGGGCAATTTCGGGACGCAGGCGAACCTGACGCTCGTCGCGCTCGCGCCACAGCCGAATGCAATCGTGTACAATCGCGTGCGTTATCCCGACGAAGTGGTGCCCGGCGCGGGCTTGAATCTGAAGTATACGCTCAGCAACGCTGGCACCCAGGCCTGGGGCGCGGGACACTACGTATCGTTGCGCGATTCCGCAGCGAACTACCTGGCGTTCATTCCGCTCGCCGGCACGGCCGCCGGTGGGACGAAGACCGTCGAGTTTACGCTCACCGCCCCGACAACACCCGGCACGTATACGTATTACGTGCAGGCGCTGGAAGACGGCATCGAGTTTTTCTCCACGCAGGATATCGTCATCATCACAGTCGCAGCGCTGCCGCTCGGCAATGCGATCAGCTACAATACGAGCACGATTCCCGTTACCGCCACACCGGGCGCCACGGTCAACTTTACCGCGAACGTGACGAACCGCGGCACGCGCACCTGGGGCGCGACGCATTACCTCTCGTTCCGTGACGTGGATAATACTTTCCTCGCGTTCCCGACGCTTAACGGAGTCGCTCCCGGCGCGAGTCGGACATCGAGCCTGGGTTTCACCGCGCCGACAACCCCTGGAATTTACACCTACACCCTCCAGGCCTTCGAAGACGGCGTCGCTTTTTTTGAAATGGCCGACACCGTGGTGTTGTTGGTGCAGTGAAAAACGATTCGCGACAGGGAAATTAGCCCCTTTTTTCCCGGTTCGCGCAAAGTCATTCTGGCATTGAAGTTGGGCGATTTAGATTCGCGGAATTCAACGAGATTCTACCTCGAAAGTCATGCCGGACTTGACCCAAGTCCGGCATACTCGTTGCTTCAAAGCCGCATGCCCCTATTGGCCTCTATCATTGGTTTTTTTCGGCCGAAGCGCTTGCGTGGTCCCGGCGCCCTTTTGGCTGTGTTGCTGGTAATGATCATGCCGGTTTTGATGGCGGCGCAGATTACGCGAGTCGCAAACTCGACGCTGACACTACCGCAGGATCCACAGACGTTTGGTTATAGTACCGAAGACGCGTTCGCGGGAATTACCTTCGATCAACCCCTGGCCGTCGTCACTCCACCAGGTGAGACTGAGCGCATATTCATTGTCGAGAAACCGGGCCGCATTCAGGTTATCACTGGTCTTTCCACTTCGCCGACAAAAACGCTTTTTCTAGATCTGACTTCGCGGGTGCTCGTCGGTTATGCCACCGAGGAGGGATTGCTCGGACTCGCGTTCCACCCCAATTTCGCGACCAACCACTATTTCTACGTGTTTTATACGGTTAGTACCACGACGGCTGATGGCAGCGGTCGGCATGATCGCCTTTCGCGTTTCACTGCGCAGCCAGGTGTAACCAACGCCGATATTTTGGCG
>JANYFP010000027.1 GCA_025362555.1 Verrucomicrobiota bacterium | reverse complement strand
AGCGTGCACGTGAGGCGGGCTTGGTGAAAATGATCGCGATTGGGACTGATGAGGATGACTGGTCGCTTTATCGTGACCTCGCTCAGGGGCATCCGGATTTGATTCGTTTTACGGTGGGGCTTCATCCGTGCAGTGTCGGCGAGGACTGGGCTCGACGGGTTGCGCAATTGGCGGCCTTTTGGGGACTCCATCCGCTTTCGACAGCGATAACGCGCCCGGACGGCACGGTGCACCCGGTAGCTCTCGGCGAAATCGGTTTGGACCGGTTTCATTTGCCCAAGGATGATCCGGTGCAGGCTGGAAAAATATTCGACTGGCAAAAGGCCGCATTCATCGAGCAGCTCGCGTTGGCGAAGCGGCTCGACTGCCCGGTGGTGGTCCATTCGCGTGGGGCCTTTGCGGAATCGGTCGCGCAGATCGATGCGTCCGGCATCGATTGGCATAAGGTAGTGTTTCATTGCTTCACCGAGGGGCCCTTGGAAATGGCCGAGTTGATCGCGCGTGGCGGCTATGGCTCGTTCACGGGGGTGATCACGTACAAAAATGCCGAGAGTGTGCGAGCGGCGGCTCAGGCGCAGGGTTTGGATCGGCTGATGATCGAGACGGACGCACCCTACCTGACGCCGATGCCTCATCGGGGAAAGCCGAATGAACCCGCTTATCTTCGACACACGGCGGAATTTTGCGCCGGAGTATTTGGCGTGAGCTACGACGAGCTGGCGTTGGCGACGACGAGAAACGCAGAGGCGTTTTTCGGATTGGCGCGCCAATAACGCGAATTTACGCCAATAAAAAAGAGCCGGTAAATTCCGGCTCTTCATGGCGTCGATCGCCGCTAGTCGCGGGCTTTTGATTCGATCATGCCTCGTCGAATTTTTTGGCGAAGAGAGCTTCGAGTTCTGTCAGCATCTGCGGCGCGTCGTCGCCCGTGGCGATGAACTTGACCTTCGTGCCTCGGGCTGCAGCCAGCATCATCAGGCCCATGATGCTCTTGCCGTTGACCTGCTCTTCATCTTTTTCCACGAACACCTCGGCCTTGAATTTATTCGTGACGCGGACAATCATGGCAGCCGGACGGGCATGTATCCCCATCTTGTTTTGCACGAGAAGTTCTTTCACGTGGGTGCCGGCTGGCTGAGTGTCTGTTTTTTCCATTGCGGTTGGTCGGTCGTGTCGGGTTAAAAGGGAAAGGTTAAAAGCCCGTTCATGCCGCGGCTTGCAATCATAAAGACCCCCGTATGCCTGCCTTTGCCATTATTGTGCCTTGCCGTTTGGAGTCCACACGGTTTCCTCGGAAGTTGCTTCATCCAATTAAAGGAAAGCCACTTGTGTTGTGGGTTGCGGAGCGAATTGTCGCTCAAGCACCGGATTTTCCACTCTGGTTTGCGGTGGATCATGAATTATTGGGTGAATGCCTTGAGGAAGCGGGTTTCAGAGCGATCATGACAGATTCCAAGCACGCTAGCGGCACGGACCGAATCGCTGAAGCGAACCGGATGGTTCGCGCCAGTTACGTGCTGAATGTGCAGGCCGACGAGCCGTTGGTCAGCGCCGGACAACTGCAGTCATTGGCGCGCCTGATTCAAGGAGACTGTCCGATGGCAACGCTGTGCACTCCGTTCAAACGGGTGGTGGATTTCTACAATACCAATCAGGTGAAAGTGGTGATGACCAATACGGGGCGGGCACTTTATTTCTCACGCTCTCGCATGCCGTATTCACGTGATCTCGGGCTGACGATTGAGGACTCCTGGGTCGCGGCAAACCCGTGTTACAAACACCTGGGGCTTTACGCGTATCGGGCGGATTTCCTGGAAAAGTTTGTCGCTCTGCCACCGGGTCAACTCGAGCAGATCGAGAAACTGGAGCAGCTTCGTGCGTTGGAAAATGGTTACTCGATTGCGATCGAGGTGACGAGTGACCTGAGCATCGGCGTCGACACGCCGGAGGATGCGAAGAAATTTGAAGCGCACTTGGGATAAGTTCCGTCCGGTTACTACTGCTCGAGGATTTTCGGTGGAGGAGCGCCGCGAAGGGATGGCGAACCGACTCCGAACGTAATTCCTTCAAAGTGGCCTGCGATTCATCGCGCTAATCCAAAAAACCTCGCATGAACCGCCGCCGGTGTCTTCACGGGTGAGCGAGGATCGCCAATGGTAACCGTCAGTTCCCGTGACTTCGACGAGATAGCCTTCCATCGTCACAAGGTCGTGGCGTTTCACGGCGAGAAGTTGCTGCCGGACTGCTGCGTTGGCGGGCAAGCAATGAGTGTTGGCCGAGTGGCTGGACATCGCGGCGGGCTCGAGTGGCGGTTCACCTTTGGTCTGATATTCGTACCACCGGCCAGACTGGCTGAAGGTGAGTTCATTAATCGTCGACGACATCGACATCGGACCCCAGCCGAGGGCGAGATCAATGGGTGAGAGCTCAGCGCCAGGGTCAACTCGGTAGCGCTCACGGCTGAGGGTTACCGCCGTGATTTTATAGCGGGCGAGCGGCGTGATCGTATAGTGACCTGCGGGAAATGGAGCGGGCAAATCGTTCGTCGATTGGACCGGATCTTTTGCGGCGGGAATCCCGCGCCAAGTTGCGGGTGATTGGTGAAAATAAAACCACCCGGCTGCGACGATTATAGCGAGTGCGAGCAGTTTTTTCACGAGGAGGATGACTGCCGCAATTTCCGGAAATGAGTGGCGCGAAATTTAGCGCGGCACTGGGCGCATTAAATTTTCCCGGCTTTGCGCTGCTCGACCATGCGGTAGAAATCCTGAAAGAGCGGATCAGCGTCGTTCGGACCGGGGGCCGCTTCCGGGTGATATTGCACGGAGAAAATCGGCAGCTCCTTATGGCGCAGGCCTTCGACCGTTTGGT
Organism: Verrucomicrobiota bacterium; assembly: GCA_025362555.1. GTDB lineage: Bacteria > Verrucomicrobiota > Verrucomicrobiia > Opitutales > Opitutaceae > Lacunisphaera. Next base: position 3,175 of record JANYFP010000027.1, on the reverse strand, counting down.
CGTTCAGATTGATTTCCGTCACGATCGCACTGCAATTCTCGAGGGATTTCGGGTCGGTCGCGAAGCCATGGTTTTGCGCGGTGATGGACACTTTGCCCGTCTCAAGGTTTTTCACCGGCTGGTTGCCGCCGCGGTGGCCAAATTTCAATTTGAAGGTCGTGCCGCCGAGTGCATGCGTGAGCATCTGGTGACCGAGGCAGATGCCGAAAATTGGATAATCGGGAATCAATCCGCTGACGGTTTTATGGATGTAGGGCAGGGCGGCCGGATCGCCGGGACCATTGGAAAGAAACACCGCATCGACTCCTGCCGCGCGAACTTCTTCGTGAGTGGCCGTGGCCGGAAATACATGGACTTCGAAACCATGGAGAACGAGCTTGCGGAAAATGGTGTACTTCGCGCCGTAATCGAAGGCTGCGACTTTGAATTTTTTTGCGGGCGTCGGCGTGGTGCCGCACGTGGTGCCGACGGGCAGATATTGCGCGTTGTGCCGCGTGGCATCGTTGGCCGACCAAATGTAGGGTGCCTTGCAGGTCGTGTCCTTGACGTAGTCACTGCCGGCCATGTCGCGCCAGGATTTCGCGCGTGCGACGGCTTCTGCGTCGGTGAGCGGGAGCGTGCTGAGGCAGCACTTCATCGAGCCGTCGATGCGCAATTTCTTGGTGAGCGCGCGGGTGTCGATTTCACTGATGCCGGGAATGCCGTACTTCTTTAAATAGTCGGTGAGCGACATCGTGCTGCGCCAGTTGCTGACGATGGGCGACACTTCGCGCACCACGAGACCGGAGCAGCGCGGGACGGAGGCTTCTTCATCCTCGACGTTCACGCCGTAGTTGCCGATTTGGACCGCGGTCATGGTCACGATCTGGCCGAAGTAGGACGGATCGGTGATGATCTCTTGGTAGCCGGTCATCGATGTGTTGAAAACACATTCACCGGCGATGGTGGCCTCGGCGCCAAAGGCGGCACCGTGGAATACGCTGCCATCTTCAAGGGCGAGTACTGCGGGCTTGGTGTGGGACATCAATGGGGAAAGAAAAGACGTCCGGTCCCGCCTGCCAAGGGGAAATATGCGGGGTGCGCAAAACTTCACGACTGGCCGGTTTCCCTTGGAGGCTGATTTATCCGCGACTGCGCGCTTGGCAGTTGGCGTAAGCCCTCACCTGGATCGCGTTACTTCAGCACCAGCGGGGCTGAGTCGGCCATCGGGTCTGGCAACCCGTGTTTTGGGGCGACTTGGCCGAGGATTTTCTTTTGGCGGTAATTATTCTCGCGATGAATCTCAGCGCCGTTCGTCCTCGAAATATGGCTGACCGCGACTTGGCCGACCCCCCGCACGGCGATCCTCAAATTTGTTTCGGGTGAATTGATCGGTACGGTGAACTCGCGCTTAATTTTGGATTTGGGGCGGGCGGCTTGAGCGCGGAATTCGATGGTGTAACGACTCGCGAGTTCGCGCCAATGGCCATCGGCTGATTGCTGTTCGACGATCACTTTTTGTACGGCCGGGGCGAAATTGTGCACTATGAACTGTAATTGCCAGGCACCGCCGACGGGGCATTTTTTTTCGACCGCTGGTGGATTTTTTTTGGCGGCTTTGAGCCAGTGGTTTAATTCGCCGAGCCGGGTTTCGTCGGCGTCGAGCATGAGTTCGTTGGGGCCTTTTGTACTCGCATCACGGGTGAGTGTCCACATGCCCCGCGCTGCTTTTTGACCGGCCTGCAAACACACTTTGAAGAGGCGAACGGCACTCTGCATTTTTGCTAGCTCTTTATTGATTTCTGTCGGCTTTTTCGCGGCGAGCAGACGTCTGAGTTTGAAAACAGTGCGCGCGGCTTCACGCACAAATACATCCCGGTGGGCCAAATAAAGTCGGAAGTTTAAACTGACGGCGAATGCTTTTGGCCACGCACTGGCGTTGGCGACTAGCCGGGTAAAAAAACGCTCGGCCGCGTGATAGGATTTGAGGTTCTCGTTGCCGGCGAATCCATCCCAGCGCTCATTAATCTGCCAGCGCGCATAACCGGCAAAGGCATGTTCGTCGGCCGCCACGAGCGACCGCGCGAGGGATTGCTCGTGCTTCGGAGCAAACACCCGCTTCAGTCCGCGCGCCAGCATTGTGGTCACATCGTCGATGTCCGGGTCGAGCCAAAGGCTGGCGGCAGCGGAGTCGACCACGGTCGTCGTCTCGAGGGCGAGCCGGTTCGCTTCCCACGACGTCACTAAAAAACCGTCGGCCTTGACGGCTTTGCAGCGTTGCCACCACGAGCGGATATTGCCGAGTCGGTCCCCGAACACGGGCAACGGCTCGTAGCGAAAAGCTCCATTCATCGGGCAGCCATAGTACGCGATGCCTTGTCGTTTGAGCGCGGGGGCGAGGTCGCGTTCGGCGAAATTAAAAAACTCCACCCGCGGTTTCTTCGCGAACGGGTAATAATACCAATCGTAGGCGGTGATCCCACGCGGCAAGAGTGGTATAGCCTCCGGGACGAAATAAAGCATGTCGGCCCAGATCCCCATTTTCAGATCGAACTTGCCGCACAAAGTATTCAGGCGCTGCACGTGAGCGGCAAAATGTCCGCCGAGGCCGATGCGGGCGACCTCGTCGCAACACCGGGGACATTTGCCGAGGTGAAACGATTCATCGAGTCCCACGTGCACTTTGCCTGCCGTGCAATACGGGGCGATATCCGTCAGGAGTTTTCCGGCGACTTCCAGGAAACGGGGATGGAGCGGGCAGATCTGTCCTCGCTCCAGGGCGGCGCCGGTTTCGTCACGCAGTTCGTTGAGGTCGCGGAGCTCAGGGTGTTTGATCAGGTATTGGGTGTGCCCGAGCAAATTGATGATGGGTACCACGCGGATGCCAACGCGTGCGGCCGCGAGCATGAGTTCGCCGAGCTCTTCGTAGCGGTAGGCGTCGTCACGGCCGATCCCGGGCAAGCTGGGGAAATGGACCGCGTCCTCCAGATGCAAATAGAGTTCCTGGTAGCCCCATTCGGCATAACGAGGGAGCAATTTTTCCAGGAAATCCAGTCGCTCGATCTGGCGGCCAAGGTCCCACTGAAAGGCGCGAATGGGGTGCCTGGGCGTGTTATCGGGGGCCATGGGAGAGGAGCTTGAGGGCAGGCGTTTCGCGGGTGGAATCGCTTGCAAGCAAGCTCCGACATTCGGCATC
>JANYFP010000585.1 GCA_025362555.1 Verrucomicrobiota bacterium | reverse complement strand
ATGCCGTAACAACCCATGACCATGAGATGCGACTGCTTCTTGTCGTCCGTATAAACCGCGCCGAATTTCTCCGAATATTTCGTGCCGAGCTTGAACACGTGGCCGACCTCGATGGCGCGGGCCATCTTCAACGGATGACCGGACTTCACATCGGGTTCGCCCGCGCGCACCGTGCGGAAATCGCCCCATTGGGTAATTTGTAGATCGCGCACGACATTCACATTGCGCAAATGGAAGCCGTCCTTGTTGGCACCCGTGGTGCCGTTGCCCACGAGGTGAATCGCGTGGTCCCCAAAGATGCCGGCCAGCGCCGCAGGATTCTTGATCGTGCCTTTTACGGTACCGAGGCTGCCTGGTTTTGCGCCCATGACTGGCTCGATTTCTTCTGCCGTCGCCTGACGCCACAGCTGAAAACCCAGCGTGCCCAGCTTCGCTTCCTCAAGATCGTCGCAACCGCGCAGAATCACGAGAAACGGTTTGCCGTCACCCATGTAGACCAGGGTCTTGAACTGCTTGTCCGCCGCCACGCTGTACGGCGCGGCCGCCAACGCTGCGATCGTCACCACCCCCGGCGTCGCAAATTCTTCGAGCGCACCGATCGGCGCAGCATCGACAAAATCTTTGGGCACGAGACCACTGACGGCCTTCTCGCGATTGGCCGAGTAGCCACTCTCATCGCAATACACGATGTCGTCGTCACCGACGGGTGCCGGCACCATGAACTCGTGCGAGAAACTGCCGCCCATCACGCCGGTGTCAGCTTCAACCGCGATCGTCATCAAGCCGCAACGAGCGAAAAACGCCATGTAGGCGCGTTTCATTTTTTGATAGCTCTCGGTGGCGGCTTCGTCGGTGGCGTCGAAGCTGTAGGCGTCCTTCATCACGAATTCACGCGCGCGCATCAAGCCGTAGCGCGGACGGATTTCATTCCGGAATTTGGTGCCGATTTGATAAAAATTCTTGGGAAGGTCGCGGTAGCTAGTGATTTCGCTCTTCACCAGCGGAGTGATGACTTCCTCGTGGGTCGGCCCGAGCACGAATTCGGGTTCACGGGAACGGCCTTTGCCGGCGCCGGCATGATCGACGCGATACATGATCTCGCGCGCTGCGGCAAAACGCGGCCCTTCCTGCCAATTTTCCACGGGGTGGATGAATGGCATCGCCAATTCAATCGCGCCTTCGCGATCCATCTCATCGCGGCACAACTGGCTGATCTTTTGCAAGACCCGCAGGCCGGCGGGCATGAACGTATAAAGGCCGCCACCCAATTTGCGCACGAGACCCGCACGCAAGATCAGTTTATGCGAGGCGATTTCGGCGTCCGATGGGCTTTCCTTGAGCGTCGGGATAAAAGTCTGCGACCAATATTTCATTTGAGCCCGCGACGAGAACAAGTCCGCCACGACGGCGCAAACGTATTTACACCCCGACTTCCGGAGGCATTTTCCCCTCCCGTTCCCCGTAGGCAGCGAGCTCGCGCTCCGTGGCCTCTCCCCCGTGGGGATCTGGTCAGAGTGTGGGCGAGGTGCCCTCACCCCGCGAGGCCTGCGCCACGACGACGGCAATCTGGGCGTTCCTCAACCGCCGCCGCTAAAGTCGCTTGAGCTCCGCCGGCTCCCCGTATTTGCTGACCAAAAATGAGCGCCAAACCCCGTCGTCCCACGCCCCAACCCTGGTCCATGAAATGGATTGTGGCCGCGATCATTATTTTCGTCATTGGTTACACAGCGGTTAATTTTTACTTCCGCAAACCCGGGCGCGCTTACCGGCCTTATCAGGACTCTCAGGATCGGGCGACGACGACTCGTCTCCTCGCCGCCGGTTGGCAGAAAATTGCCGTGGACACCCGGCGCCCCGTGGAAAAAGCCAACGCTGAAGGCGCCCCTGCGGCGGTGACGCGCGACTACGTCGGCATCGGCGTTGGCCCCGATCTCGATTCAAAGTTTGCTGAAAAACCGAAACTCCTCGCAACGATCGACAAGGTCTATCCACCCGATTCCGTGAGTCACGGGAGCGATTATTCGCTCACGTTCACCGGCAGTCTGAGTGATTTGAAAGCGCAGGTGGGTGAGTTGACGCTTTATCGCCGAGGCAACGAGCTCATCCTGATTCCCAGCATCGAACCATTGCCCGGCAAGGAGCTCATGAGCCGGTGGAACGATTCGAACTACTCCGTAAGTTTCCCGACCGCGAACCTCCCGCCCGGACGCTACGAGATGCGCATCGTGGCGAAAGGCCCCGCCGCCGTCTGGAGTTTCACGGTGCGCTGAAACCAGTTAACGTTTGCTCGCGAGCAACACAGAATCACCCGGCACAATTCAGCCTAGGTGGCGCGAACGCCGAAGCACGATTGCATTCGCCCCGTATTGCAGCGGATTCGAAGCACGGCCTTGCCCCATTTCATTGTGCCGCCGCCGCTCGCCGCAACAATTCGGCAGCCAATAAGTGTCCGGATCTTTCCGCGCATTGTTCCGCGGTCATACCCTGCGCCTTTGCCCTTGGATTCGCCCCGAATTTCAGCAGTAGCTTCACCACGTCAAAGTCCCCATTTAAGGCCGCATACATTAACGGCGTGGCACCGCCCTTACCCTTCCGATTAACTGCGGCTCCTTTCTCTAACAGTAGACGGACCGAGTCAATCTGCCCGGCTGCTGAAGCAACCATGAGTAGCGTCCAACCATCATCGTCCTTCGCATCCACCGCGGCTCCTTTATCCAAGAAAAGCCGGATTAGATCGAGACGTTCGGCTCTTTCGGCAGACACGAACAATCTGAAGACCTTACTATCGCCTCCTTTTATCGTCGCACCGTGCTCAAGTAACAGCGCTACAATCTCGAGGTGTTCATTTGCTGCTGCCGCCCAAAGTGGCGTTACGCCTGCGCGATCCATAGCATCAACTTTCGCCGAATTCTCCAACAAAAGCTTTACTACCTCGTCGCGCCCGTTTTTTGCAGCCATCCAGATCGAAGTGGTCCCATCGTTGGCCGCCGCATTTACCGCCGCACCATTGTCGATTAGAAATCTGACAATTTCAATGCCACCCGTCCTTGCCGCATCACTCAACGGCGTAGCCCCCGAAGCATCCTTGACATCTATTGCCGCACCCCGATTTCGCAAAAGCTTCACGATTTCGACGTAACCGTTTTGGGCGGCCCACATTAATCCCGTGACTCCATCACGACTCTTCGCGTCAGGTATCGCCCCCTTTTCCAGCAGAAATTTGACGATTTCAATGTGCCCATTCCGCGCCGCCCACATGAGTGGTGTGACGCCATAGTCATGTTTTCCTTCAACCGAGACACCTTGCGCAAAAAGCAGCTGCGTGATTTCAAGACGGCCCTCGAACGCGGCGAATGCGAGCGGTGTAAACCCGTTATCGGCTCTGGCATCAACGATCGCACCCGCACTTATGAGCTGCTTTACCACGTCAAGGTATCCGTCCTCAGCCGCGAGCATCAAAGGAGTCTTACCTAAATAATACTTAGAGTTAACCGAGGCCGGATCGGCGACGAGCAAGGCGCGAATTTCCTCAATCTTTCCGGACTGCACCAGATCATGAATTGGTGCCGCATGAAGGCAGTAACTCACGGCGAGATATAGAACCGAGCTGGCGGTTCTTAAGCAAATATTCCGGCCTAAATTCATCAAGAGGTTGAATCTCTAGCCCACCAACCAAATGGGCAACGCTCATCCGTTATGAATTTCGGAATATGATCTTCGCTAGTCGTTTTGAGTAGAACTCTTCAGGGCGGGAGAGTCCTGTCACGACCTTAGAAAATTGAAGCAACCGCGTAGGTTCTCCCTATTTCTTTACACAGAAATTATCCGCACAAACTGATTATTCAATTCCATCTGCATTGACCGCTGCACAGCACGCCTTGCTGCTCGCATCAAACAACCAGTGCCATGGCTCAAAGACCACGCCATGCGGGTTCCCGCGTGGATAACTCATCCGAAATCCGAAATTTGCCGCCGAGTGCAACAACCACGCATAAGCCGGTGTAACCTCAAAAGCGGCCGTGATCGGCGGACTTCCCGGCGTCCCGATGTCGATCGCCCGGCCCGTGTGGTGCTCACTGAACCCCGGGAGCGCGCTCACCGTCAGAATCTGCTCCAGCGCCTGCCCGGCCGCTAATTTGCGAGCGATGATTTGCCGTTGATAATCAAAACTGCGGTACGCCGACGCCGCAAATAGCTCCACGCCTTCCTCGCCCGCCGCCGCCCGCATCGCGCACCACGCCGCCGCCGCTCGACGTTCCAAACGCTGCTCGCGCCCCAGTTGGTCGACGCCGATTGAAATCAAATCATCCCCTTCAAACTGCAGCGACTGGCGGCGTTCCGTGGCCAAAGAATCCGGAATCCCCATCTCCCGGAGCGCTTGCCGGACGCGCTCGAAATAATCAGCGATGCGTGGATCGGGAGACGTCGGCATGGAGCGTGAAATGAAAAACAAATCGCCGCGTGAGTAAAGATCCGTTCGTTGCGTCGCGCCCCTCACGAATCCCCATTGACGAGCGCGGTCGGATGCCTGATTAAATCGTTACAAATCCGATGAGTAATGGCTCCGATATCAAGCCCACCGACCTGCGCGGCATTCTGAAATACGTTCCCCGTTTTCAGGATCAGATTTTTGTGATCGCCTTCGATGGCAGCATCGTTGCGGACGAAAATTTCCCCAACATCCTCCTCGATGCCGCCGTGCTCCGCAGTCTCGGCATCAAGATCGTCATCGTGCACGGCATCGGCCACCAGATCGAGGAACTCGCGAAACTCCGCCAGATCCCGATCAGCGATTCACAGGGCACCGGCGTCACCGACGCCGCCACCCTCGATCTCGCCATCCGCGCCTCGTCGCGGGTCAGCCACCTCTTGATCGAAGGCCTCACCCAAAACGGCCTCAAGGCCGCGCTGACCAATGCGGTTCGCGCCGTGCCACTCGGCATCATCAAGGGCGTGGATCACCAGTTCACCGGTCGCGTGGATCGGATCGACAAGGAATTCCTGAGCCAACTGATCACCTCGCAAGTTGTCCCCGTGCTGAATCCGATCGGCTTTGATCGCGACGGCCGCCCGCTGCGCATCAATTCCGATTTGCTGTCAGCCGAGATCGCAGAAGCCCTGCACGCGACGAAAATCATTTATTTCACTCCATGCGAGGGTCTCGAAATCAACGGCAAACTAAAACACGAAATCTCCGCCGAAGCGTTGCGCACGGTCATTGAGAACAAACCCGATTCCATCAATGAGCCGATGCGGAGCAAGGCGGCGCACGCCATCAAGGCCGTGGAAAACGGCACACCGCGCATTCACTTGATTGACGGCCGCCTCCTCGACGGCCTGCTCAATGAAATTTTCTCGAACGAAGGCGTCGGCACCCTGATTCACGGCAACGAATATCAACAGATCCGCCAAGCCACGCGGCGCGATGTGCGCGCGATTTATAATCTGACGCGCCAGGCCGTGAAGCGCGAGGAACTCGTCTACCGTACACAGCAGGCCATCGAGAAAAACATCGAGCAGTTCTACGTTTTCGAAATCGATGAGAACATCATCGCGTGTGTCTCGCTGCAATTCTACGCCGACAAACCGAAATACGCGGAAGTCGGTTCACTTTACGTGATGCCGTTTTATCATCACCGCGGCATCGGCAAGAAGATGGTGGATTACGGCTGCATGATGGCCAAAGAACGCGGCGCCACCACCGTGATCGCACTGTCGACGCAGGCCTTTTCATTTTTCACTTCGGTCTGCGGTTTCGAGGAAGCCGAAAAAGAAGTCCTGCCCGAGTCGCGCCTCAAAGCGTACGACGACAGCGGCCGCAATTCGAAAGTGATGACCCGAAAGCTCTGAGGCGGATTCCCGGAGTAAAGATCCCCGGATAAAGCTCCGGGGCATTTGGACACCTGGAAATTCCTCCCTCCGAACGGAGGAGCTTGCTACACTTAACCAAGCCGGAGCCGTTCGGCGATGCTCTCGGTCCGCGACAAGCTCCGGGGTATTTGACCCAAAGTGAATAAAACTATGGCCGCTGCGTTTCGATGTAGGGCCGTTGCTTGCGACGGCCTGGACGTGCGAACACAGACACCACCCTCACCCAGCAGGGCCGCCGCAAGCAGCGGCCCTACACCAATAGTCGGCTCCACAATTATTTAATATGCTCTCGTGAGTGGAAATCCCCCCATCTCGGGAAACAGCTCCGAGCTGTAGCAGCGGCTTTACGCCGCGATTATGCGTTGCGCGTCAACGTGGCGTAAGGCCGCTCCACCATTTGAATTCAAATGCTCCTCAGCAGCTTTAATGCGGTGGCTCCTCGACGATAAACCCGTCCGCGTCGATTATCTTGGGCCTCTCTCCCGCATTTTCGGTCGCAGCATCGATCCCGACCGACGGCCGATGGGACCGAATCTGGCTGATCACCGCAGCTAACGCCGCGCTGGGTTGAGTGGCCTCAGCTTGTTTTAGAATTTCAGCTGCCGCTTCCCAGTCTTTCAGGTGCACGCGCAGCATCGCCAGCGCCACGAGGGTCGGGCCTTTATGCGTGAGCGTTCCAAAACGTTTCTGCACCAGGTTCACATTGGCAATATCCGGTTTCTCCACGGTCGCCTCAATCCACGCGAGCATTTCATAGGCATCCGACTGTTCCGGCGCGCAGGTGATGGAACGATTGAGCAATCGCCGCAGTCGCTGCGCCAGATCACTCGGCATTCGAAAATAGTAATCGAAATGTTCAAACCAGCGCCGGCTCTCCATCAAACCCAGTTCGTGAAAAACCGCCGGGTTATCACTGCCCTCGTCCACTGCTTTTTCCCAGCGTTCACGCGCGCGATCCGGTTCGCCTTGCATCCACGAGTCCGCCCCAAGCACTTCCTGCCGCCGTGGCTTGACCGGCACCTGGTCAACCGCGCGCAAGAAAGCCAGCCGCGCCTTCCCGGATTCATTGGCCCGCAGATCCAGCTCCGCCAATTGCTCCCGAATCTCGGGGAAATCCATTTTCCGCCACGAGTACGTTTTTGCATCAGAAATTTTAGGCAGTGGAACTTTTGCCCATCGATAGCTGCCGGCCCGCGCGTAACGCTCCAGCAATTCTTCCATCGCCGGATAATCCATGCCCATCGTTGCTTGAAAGACTTTTCGCCGGACCGCCGGATCGGTGCCCGCCGTTTCGTTGTTTATAAAGTGCATGAACGCACCGATCTTTGCGCGATCCAACTTCGACTCCCCGTAATACCAGTAATGCAATAACGCCCACGACTCGGCGTAGAACTGCCCGGAATGAGTTCCGGTGTTGTAGAGCGACGACGAACGGTCAGCAGAAAAGAGCGCTTCAAGGGGATACAGGTTCTTTTGCCGGAGACTGACGATATGCCACGGCAGCGGTTTCCCCAATTCGAGAGTGTCTTTGCCAATCTCAATACTCGAATACAGCTCCGCCACACCTTCGTTGTACCACGTGGGCGGATCACCACCGGATATCCGGATCAGGTGATGAATATATTCATGAAAAATCATGTGCCGGGCCGATTCGTCGTCCCACGACGGCGACACCACGATGGTCGCCCGGTCGGGTTGACTCATGTAGTAGCCACCCAGATTTTCGTTTTTTCTCAGGTTGGCGGTGACGTAGTTGAAAAAAACATCCTTATCATTGAAATAGTAAATCGTCACCTCCATCGGCTGACGCTCCGTCAACTTGAAGTTCTCGAGAAACAACGCGCGCAACAGCTCAAGATTATGCAACAGCTCGCGGGATTCATGGTCATCGTTGGCCGAGAAAAGTTCAAAGTGCGGCGATTGATAGCGACGCCACTTGGCGGATTCTCCCGCGTATTCCTCGGAATTTCTCGCGTGAAGCAGACCCGGAAAAAGTCCGGTTAACAGCAGACCACCGTAAACAATCCACCGATTGGCGGGAGAGGAATAGCGCAGCAAGGCCGCGAACAGTTGACTCATTGGGGAAACTTTTGGATCGACGATTCCGTCGTCGGTTCGCCGATGCTCGCGCTGAATCTCTCGCACGCAAGCCAAAGCCTCCCGGCCGGCGGAAGTTCAGCTCAGGCCAAATCCTCGGAACGATCCTCACGCCGCCTCGTCACCGGTGCGCCGGAATTCTTCCGTCACCGTCTGACAAAGGCCGACAAATGTTTCTTCTCCGAGCGAAAGTCGGCGGCCCCGCACATAGGCGACACCCCAGCGACGGCGCAGTTTTCGTTTGCCCAAAGGAAGAGAAACCAATGCGCCCGCTTCAAGCTCCGCGCGGGCCACCCACGGCGCGAGCACGCCGACGCCGAGTCCGATCTTCACGAGTTCCTTGATCGCTTCCATACTGCCCAGTTCGAGAAAATTCGAGAGCGGCATTCCTTCCTCCCGGAAATAATCCTTCACGAGGCGGAACGTGTAGCTCGTTTGATTATAGAGAATCAGGGTCTCGTCCTCCATCGTTTCCTGCTGCACTTTTCCGGCTTGGGCCCACGGGTGCGTCGGGGCCACGAGAAAACGCATCTCGTCCATGAAGAGCGGCACGAACGTCAATTCTTTCAAGCCCGACGGTTCAAGCATCAGCGCGAGATCGATGCGATTATTGAGCAACAAATCAGTCTGCTGCGCGTGATCACCGGGATCGATCGAGATGACACATTTGGGAAAGCTCTGTTTAAATTCCCGCAGCACGGTGGGTAATATATACTGACACGCCGTGGTGCTCGCACCCAAGCGCAGCCGCCCGTGGCCCCAGCGGGATAATTCCTCCAAGCCCGTGCGCGCCGCTTTCATCTCGGCCAGAATCCGATCCACGTGCTGCAAAAATTGTTCGCCCGCCTGCGTTAAGGTTACGCGCCGTCCCGCACGCTCGAACAGCCGGCAGCCCGCCTGTTCCTCCAGCGCCTTGATCGCGTGACTGATTGCACTTTGCGTAAGAAATAAATCCCGCGCTGCTTCCGTGAAGCTGCCCAGCCGCGCAAGCGCGGAAAAAGCCAGGAGATGGCGGGTGTCAAAGGCGTTGGCTTTCATTGTGTGGTGCGAGTGGCTCAAGTGGCGCAGCAATGCCGCTCATGCCATTCATGAATTCTTTGAACAGCAGTAATCGGGCCAAATGTTTAACTTGGCACGTCATGCGCTTAGTGAGGGTAAATCATGACCGCTCCCATTCAACCCGTCGCCCCTTCTCGCCCGCGCGCCCTGCGGCTGGGCTTCTTGGCCCTGACCGATGCCGCGCCCTTGGTCGCCGCGCAGGAGTTGGGAATTTTCGCCCATCACGGTTTAAAAGTACAACTCAACCGCGAAGTGGGCTGGGCCACAATTCGCGACAAAATCATCTACGGCGAACTGGATGCCGCCCAAGCCCCCGCGCCCATGCTCTGGGCGATCGAACTCGGCCTCGGCTGCGCTCCGGTCAACGTTTGCACCGGCCTCATCCTCAATCTCCACGGTAACGCGATCACTCTCTCGGAACGGCTTTGGACCACAGGCATTCGCGATGCCGCCACGTTGAAGACCGAAGCATTGAGCCGCCGCGGCGAAAACAAACTCACCTTCGGCGTCGTGTTTCCTTTCTCGATGCACCACCTGCAACTCCGGCAATGGTTGCAGAGCGCCGGTCTCGACCCTGAACGCGACGTGCGCATCGCCATCGTTCCTCCGGCGCAAATGGCCCGCAATCTCGCCGCTGGCACGCTCGACGGCTACTGCTCGGGCGAACCTTGGAATACCGTTTCAGTTCAACGCGGCGAAGGCTGGTGCCCGACGTGGAGCGCCGCGCTCTCACCCGGACACGTGGAAAAAGTCCTGATGGTCCGGACGGATTTCATCACCCACTGCGCCGCCGAACATTCCAGTCTGATCACCGCGATCGCCCAAGCCGCTGCCTGGTGTGACGAGCCGGGGCATCGCGCTCAACTCGCGGAAATGCTCGCCTCTCCCTTATACCTCAACGTTTCCGCCAAAGTCATTCTGCCCGCGTTATCCGGCCGCTTCGCCTGCGGTCATCATGCCTAGTGCCTTGGCTGCGGCCCGACTTATTCGCGTCGGGGACCAAGCCGCGGATTGCGGCGGAACGCTCGTTTTTCACGGCGTTCAGCGGCCTTCCGCTACGTGTTCTTTGCAATTTTGTCGACTCGTGCGCGGCGGGAAGGCGGCTGAGCCATTCGGTGACGGCCGCCCAGCTTGCGCTCGCGGGGAAGACGTGGCTGCTGTGAGCCCCCGCCTCGCCCGCGATCTCGACCAGATCGACC
>JANYFP010000583.1 GCA_025362555.1 Verrucomicrobiota bacterium | reverse complement strand
CTTGTAAGCCGTGGTGGAAGTTCCGGTGCGATCTTTGGAGCTCATTTGGCGGCCGAGGGCATCGTAGCCGTATTCTATTTTTGCCCCGACGGTGTCGGTTGCTTCCATGAGAAGTCCGTTGTACGCAGTCTGAGTCGCGCTGGTAGTAGAGTCCGGTTTGGTCGTGGTGGTGGTGACTTTCTTATTCGTACGGTCGACGTTCGTCGTCGAATACGTGCTGTTGGCGTAGATGTCGAAGTGGTAACGCTCAACCTGGTTGTTGCTGCCAAATCCATTGATCCGGTCGTAGTCTTGCGATTGAATCGTACCCGAGCCGACGCCGGAGGTGGCGTAAACGACATCGTAAGATTGCCGGAACCAGGTTGCCCCGCTATCGAAGGAGACTATGCCCCAATTCTTCTGCGTGATCCGATCATCACTGGCCGGATCGAGGGAACCATTGGCATTGATATCCAAACCTTGTTGGAAAAGAACGCCGAGAGAGTCGTAGGTGTAGAGGGTGTCGGCGAGACCCGGTTGAGTAAATTTAAAGAGCTGCCCATTATTATTGTAATTCCAAGTGCGGACAACGTTGGCGGTCCAACCGGGCTTCCATTCTTCGGTTTGATGGCCAAGCCAATCCCAATACACATTGGTCCATGCGGACGTATTCCCACCAAAGGTGGACTGACGGAGCCTTCGGCCGTTAGCGTCGACCCCGTAGCCGTAATTTTCTGCAATCGCGGCGCTGCCGCTCACGCTCTTGGCCTGGCCGTCGAGGCAAACTTCCGTGATTTTATAGGCCGTGCCGGGGAAATTCGTCCGAACAATTCTGCCGCGGGCGGAATAGACAAAGCCGGTGGTGAGGGATCCGGGTGCCGTGGTGCTAGTCAAGCGGCCCGCATAATCATAACTATTCGATGTGGTGAGCGTCAGTGCGCCGCCGGTGGACTGGGCCAGCGTCACGTGGCCCGCGCCGTCGTACGTATTGGTCGTGGTGATGGCTCCTTGAATCGCGTAGGTGCCGGATGCAGCGACCCCCATTTTGGTGCTCGTGAGAACGCGGCCCAGTTCATCATAGGTGAATTGAATTTCCGTACCCGAAGCGTCGATGGCACTCGTGATGCGGCCATTCGTGTACGTGTTGGAAACAGTGGCCCCGTTATTGGCGACGCTCTGTGTGACTCGGCCCGCTAAATCATAAGTGAAGTCCTGGGAATTCAGGATCGAAAAACTGCTGCCGCCGGTGAAAACATAACTCTCCGTTCGAACGGTCTTACCCGCCAAGTCCCGAATCGTGACATCCATCGTCGATTTGTTCGGTACCAGGTAAGTGGGGGAAAAGCTCTGACTATTCCAAGTCGAGACGAGCACCGCTCCAGCGCTGCTCGTCGATCCGTGTACGACCAATTCACGGTATTGGTTGGTGGTATAAAGCGGAAGGCCACTGAAGGCGGTCTGGACGAGGTTGGCGCCCTGACTCACGCAGGGTCGACCGGCGTCATCAAAGCCCGAGTCACCACGATAGGTCTCACTGTAATCAATCTGAATATTTCCGGCGTCACGGTACGAGTTGACGCTGGCGGATTCACGGGGCCAACCCGTTCCAACAATATCCCCGTTCGTCCAAGCGGTCTGACCAGAAATTATATTGTTGATCCGCTCTTGCCGAAATGTGGCCCGCGTATAGCGACCGGTCCAATCGGCGCTGCTATATTGATAAAATACCACTCGGCCTGAAGCGGGGTCTAGAGCCGTTGCATTGGTTGGAGCTGCTGGTGAGTCTTGGTACAGATGAAATTCGTAAGCGGTCTGGCCGCGTTTATCCCAGTCGTCATAGCGGATATATCCGGTCCAATTGCCAGTCGGGGAAGTGACGGACCTCAATTGGCGGTAATTGCCGCGGTTGTAATCACCCGAAGCAGGGGCAGCCGTGTAGTAATAGTAAAGGGTAGCAAGCTGAGCGGTATCCGGGTCGGCGATGAGCTGAGTTAACTCCTCCGCACTCCAGGGGAAATCGTCGTAGTGAAATTTGGTTTTGCTCACCAGTGTTCCGGCGACGGAGGAGCCGGTGTGCACTTCGGATATAACGTCACGCGACGTGCCACTCTTGACGCTCGTGTTGATCGTCGTGCGTATTTTCGTGGCTGCGGTGCCCTCCTTGAGGGTCCAAGTGTAATTGACGCTATCGCCGGAAGCCGTGAGCTCGGAAACTCGGACGGCGCTGCCTTCGGTTTCAGTTACAGTCTGGACGCCGCCACTGAAGAGAACCTGGATCGTTTTCCACGGAGACCCATGCATGATCGCCGGATTACCGGGCGACCATTCGATCTGTGCGGGAGTGTAGAACTTAAAAGAGTAGCCCGAGGTTTCGTCCACGATATCAACCATACCCTGGGGCACACTGACCTGCCGAAGGGTTTGGGCGGAGGAGCCATCCTTGATCACAGAAATTTCACCGTAATTGCCGGGTGCGGCATAATAGAGAGTTGCGCGGCTGCCCGCGGGATTCGTGCTGAGATCTTTTTCCTTGAACATGATTCTTCCCGCACTGCGCCCGGAACGCGTCGTGCCCAATCCGATGTCCCACGAGATCGATTTGCCCAGATCAATCCCGCTGAAATTCCCGAGTAGATCTGACTGGTAGTTAGCGATCGGACGCAATTCGATGGTGTAGTCGTAACTGTACCATCCCCCAGCAGTCACTTGGTAGGTGATACTCTGCGGAATATCGTTAATCAGCAATGCGTAGCCGGCCGGAGCAATGTAACTCAACCAAAACTGCGTGGGCCCGCTGGCTTGGAAATTGACCGAGTATTTTTTCCCGGGACGCAACTTGGCAAAAGCGAGGTTCGACTCCGTGGTCGCGTTGGAAGTTGTCTGGCTGACGGAGGTGGTCCCGGCTTCATCATAAACGGTCATGATCCCGTTGCCCACCCCGGTAATGCGGAAGGAAAAGCTGACACTCTCGGTGTACGGCACCGGAGTTACAGCCCACAGGCGGCTCGCCAAAATCAAAAAGAGGAAAGAGAAAATCTTTTTCACAAAAATAAAAGTTGAAGGATCAATTGGATTTCTGGACGGAGAGAGCGGAGCGGACTCCGTCGATGCGCCCGTGCCGGATGGACGGCGGGGTGAACACCTCCATGCCTCCGCCAGCGGGTTTCGTCTTCTCCGCGGCTAACTTCTTGGCGAGCGCGGCGACATTATCCGTCGAATCGAGCACAGCACCGGAAGTCTGCGCTGCACTGGTGCCGATGATTTTCCCGCTCGATGTCGAGTGCCCGTCGCCCGTGAGAGATCCGTCGATGGAATTTTTGATTGAATCGCCCTCAGTCGTTGACGTGCCGACGACGACTTCCAGGAGCTTGAAATCCCACGCTTGGGTCGCACCGGAAGAGGCCACGACATCTAATTTCTGCTCAACCGGCAGGCCGGAAAATTGCTGGATTTTCCCCGCGACGGTGACTGTTGCAATTGAGCCTTGCCGGCTGAATTCGAGTGCGAGCGGTTCGGTGCTGCGGCCCGCCCCATCGAGTGCATAGATGAAAGGCAGATCAATGGGCTGATCCCCACCGATGATCAGAGTCAATTTTCCACCGGCTTCACTGCGGGAGAAAACGAGATCGCAATTGCCGATTTCCAAGACGGGCCAATCGGCTGCGGTCGTGCCTACGACCGGATTCGAAGTCAGTTTGATCGTCACCGCAGACGAATCAAAAGAGTGGGCCGCCTGCGCGCTGGCGGGCAAAGTGAGCTCATTTAACTCGGGCGCCACCGTGTGATCAGTGCCGGCAACCATCCACCCGGCGAATGTTTTTGGCGTTACGATGACGAATTGCTGGGCCGGCATTTTAGCCGAGAGCGCAAGAAGGGAGAAAACAGAAATGAGTGTACGCATGGGTGTGGCTTCCTCAGCTCTTGCTCTTCTCCTTGAAAACGTCGCCATGCTCGCTGCCGAGAGAGTCACGCAGTCCGTCCAGGTATTTGTCGTCCGGGCGGAGTTTCTTGGCGTCCTCCAAGTCGGCCTTCGCCTGCGCCGCATTATTGAGGTAGTTGGCGCGGAGGAGTGCCAGTTTGCTTAAATACTGGGCCTTCTCGGTCGTCGCGGTGTCGGGGGTTTTCTTCACCATTTTGACGAGGGCTTTTTCTGCTTCACGGAAAAATTCCTCCGCCTCAGTAGGCTTACCCGCTGCGATCAGCCGTTGCCCCACATCAATGGCGGCAAAGGCAAAATCAGCATCGCGATCTATTCTTAATCCCGACGGAGATTCATGGGCCTTCAATCGCGCAATCGCTGAGGCAGGTTTTTCATCGCCCTTGGCCACGGCGGCGGCGGTGTCACCGCGCAATTTTCCGGAATCGGAGAAGGACTGGGCATCCGCTTTGGTTTCCGCTGAGAGCGGGGCAAGCGCACTTATGAAAAGTGTGGCGAAGGTGAAAATACTGGAGAGATATTTTTTCATGACGGAGATTTTCAGGAGATAAGAAGCGAAAAATTCATCGAGCACACGGGCAGGCGAGTCCGAGACGGACGGAAATCTCGCGGGATGAAAAGGCCGCCGTTGGTGCTAAATAGCACCATCAGCGAGCTCGACATCACTGCCGATTTCTGGTCGCGCTCAATTTTTCCTGGCCAAAAATGAGCGGCCCGCTCCCGCAACGCTTCTCGCCACGGCAGGCGAGCAAACGGGCAAAACCCGGGCGCTGGACTTGACCGGCGACAATGCGAACCAACCCGCTTTCTGAAGCCAGGCGGAGTAACTCGCCCTTATGCTGCACCCCAAGTTTTTCATGCAACGTATCTCTCACTCTCTTCACGTACGATTCCGCCATCTCAAGCCGGGCCGCCGCAGCAGCGTCATCACTGCCGTCACCGACGGCGGAAAACACGAGCAACTCAACCGGCGTAAGCCGCCGACAGAGCGCCCCACCTTCTTCCATTAGCCGGCGGAAGCGCGCCAGAACGCTCGAACTCCAATAGGCGCGACCAACCAAAACTTCCGGCAGCACCGCGACCAATCGAGCGAAATCCTCCTCGTCGGGATCGAAAACACCGGCGATTCGCACCGAGCGCAAGAGCGACAAGACATGCTCCTCTTTTCTTGCGGTGACAATGAGTGCCTGACGCCAACCTCGCTCTGAAGACTGGGTGCCAATCAGCGAAAGCACGTCACCATCCGCGAACCCGAATCCCGCGAGCAACAAATCCACCGGTTGCTCGGTCAACGCTGCCCTCGCCTCCGCGAGGCTGCACGCCGTGCGGACCACGGCACCAGGGCAGGCACGCTCAACCGCATGGCGCAGCGCTGCGACATAAACGCAATCAGCCTTTAGGGCGAGCACCTGCCAGCCAACCGGCTCCGACTTAAACCCGGACATGACGGAAAAATCCTGCGCTGGCTGAGAGTGGGATTGGGGATTAGGGATTGGGGATTGGGGGCGGCACGAAAAAGTGAGAGTAGAAGATTTATTTAAATGAGTTCACCGCAGTAAGCCCGAGCGCAGATAGATTGCACAGATCACGGACTACCGGATTTCCGGTAGTAACAGATCGTTGCTTGCGTCGGCTAAAATCCTGACGAAGCAGAGTGAAACCCACCGCTAGGTGGTGAAAGTAAATCGACTCCGACATCAGGGGAAACACCATTCCCTACGGGCGTCAGTGCCCCCTTTTATGGCGTTTGCTAACGACTGACTCTCGCAGCCTCGCTACTCCCTAAGCACGCAAAGCAGAATCTAAGGCCCGGAAGATTTGACCGCTATTAGGCTTCATCAATGGATGAAGCCTTAAAAGAGCGGCTTCGACTGATCGTCTCCACCCATGGGTTTCTGGGGCCGGCTGATCGCAGGCAGAACACACCAGTCTGCGATCAGCAGACTCCCCACAACCCAAACCGAAGACGATGAGTCGAAGGGGTGTTCTAAAGTTTCGCCTATTGGCGAAACTCATTAGCGGTTACCTCCTCCGACCCTTTGACTTGGATTTGGGCAGAAGTTTGCTTTCACCCGCACCCTTCGAAAACAGCGAGGAACCTGATTCTCTCTGTTTCACCAGCGAAACTGCGATTGAAGTTTTCACGACGGCGACTTTACTCCGCTCATGTTCAAACGTGTCGCTGGCGCGGTGTTGGTCATCGCCCTCACCTTGGTTTTCACGAGCGGATCCGCTCTGGCAGTCGAGCCGACCAATCTGTCCATCCATAAGCAGGAAATGGCCACGTACGTCGCGACCGGAGAATATGCCCAGTCGGTCGCCGCTGTCGCTCTCTCCGCTCATAAATATCTGGCCAAAAGAATTCCCCAAGGCGCGAAACCGGGCAAGAAACTGGCCATCGTTTTCGACATCGACGAAACCCTCCTCAGCAATTTGCTTCACATTGTGGCCAATGACTACGGCTACGTCCCCAAAGTCTGGGATCGCTGGGTGACGTCCGGTCAGGCGACAGCGATTATTCCGGTTCAAACGGTTTACGACGCAGCCCGACAGGCGAAGATCGATATTATCATCATCACGAGCCGCAAGGAAAGTGACCGCGTCGCAACCGAAAGAAACCTGCAACAGGTCGGCTACGAAAATTGGACCAGAATCTATTATAAGCCGGAAACCACCGAACAACCGTTGAGCAACGCCGGCTTTAAAACGGACACGCGCCGGAAGCTGACCCAGGAAGGCTACACCATCATCGCCAATATCGGCGATCAGGATAGTGACCTCGCGAACGGCTATGCCGAACGCACCTTCAAAATCCCAAATCCGTTTTATCTCACGAAATAGTCGGGGCCTGACGCGCAAGTCACACGCTACACGACTATGGATCTGAAGGTGGAGCGCATTGACCTCACTGTGCTGGCTTGAGAGCGGGAATCCAGAAGCACCCTGGGGTCAGGTCGCTCCCACCATTCAATCTAGAAAACTCAGAGGAGAAACCGCTAATCCACGCTGATTGACGCTAATCAAGAAACCCAAAAAGAACTGGACCAAAAAGTGGTTCACCTGATCGGTGAACAAAACTCGCTGAACGAAAGCCAAGTATGG
>JANYFP010000508.1 GCA_025362555.1 Verrucomicrobiota bacterium | reverse complement strand
CCGTCGGCCGGACAACCTAGCCAATGATAAATCCGGCGCAGGGTCGGGCCGGGAGGATTATAGAATTGATTGGTGATGACTGCGCCACAGCCACCGAGTTGATCGTCAGCCTGGAGTGCGGCCCAGAGTGCGGCTACGCAGATGGACTCAAGATCCACATCATCGTCGAGAAATAGGACGAAGGGCTGGGTCGCGCTGGCTTGGCCCTGATTGCGTTGCGTGGCGGCGCCGCGTTCAAAGGGCGTGAGCACGATGATAAGCGGTGCCGGAGTGAGGTGCGCGGCAAGTTGACGCAAGACCACGGGATTTTCCGGAGGAGTGGAAGCATCGATGATGATGATTTCCGCTGGAACAACCGATTGGGCCAGCAAACTGGTGATCGTTTGTTGCAGACGCGCCGACCGATTCAGCGTCGGAATAATTGCGCTAATGGGCAGCAGCGGCATCGGTGAGAAGGTGGGCGAGGTGGGAGCGAAGTGGGGCCGGATCGAAGCTGGCGGCGGCGTGTTGGGCTGCCGTGGCGAGGCTGACGCGCCATTCGGCATCGCCCCGCAGTAATTGCAACGTTGCAGCCATCTCCTCCGGGGCGGGATTGGTGACGACCACTGCGCTGCCGGGGTGCGTCAGACTCCACGTCACGCCACTGGCGTCAGCAGGCCCGGTGATCACTAGCGGCAGACCGAGCGAAAGCGCGTCGCCGAGTTTACTGGGAAAATGGGTGCGATATTGCCGCGCATATTCACCTGACGGATTTAAGTAAGGTTGCAGCACCACGTCGCAACGGGCCAGCAAACTGCGCCACGCTTCCTCGGGGGTCGGGGCATACCCGTGAAAGTGCAGCACGTCGGTCGCTTGGTTTAATTCCGACAATTTTCCGCCGGGAGCCGGACTGAATAGTTCCAACTTTGTGCCGGTGGCGCGCAGCACGGGCAGCAGGCGGATTATTTGTTCGCCGTAACCATAGTGCAGTCCGCCCGCGTAGCCGAGCGTGAGTTGTCCGGGCTGCTTGAGCTGCCGGCATTTTTCGGGAGTTTGGCTCGGGATTTCGTCGGCTCGCGGCGGAAGCAGCACTTCACCCTTGGCCCCAAACGTGGAAGAAAAATGTTCCAGCATGGGCTGACTGATGCAGACCCGCCGCGCGGCCTGACGATAGACGGCCGCATCGCGCTGTTGTTGACTGTGGCGCAGTATCGGAGGCACGGGTTCAAATCCGTCGGGGAGATCATGCACAAAAAGCACCAGCGGCAATTTTCGCTGACGGGCATAGTGGGCCGCGTAATCGTAATACCAGGAATCCTGCATCAGTGTGACGACGACGTCGGGTTGAAAATCGCCTAGTGCCGCATCGATGCGGTTCAAACTCAGGAAAGCCGGGCCACCCAAAACGCGCAGGGCGGTCCGCCAAGGCCAGAAGCGGGTGCGGTTGAGGCGGTCCACTTTCAATGGCAAATGGATATAGCGACAATCGAGCCGGCGCGCATTTGCCGGTGGCAAATTACTGGTGACGACCAGCAAGCGGTCGGGCGGGTATTCCTGAAAGAGGCGGTGAAACACGATGGCACCCGCGGCCCCGGTGTGCGGCGATTCACTGGCCAGAAAAAGTACGCGTGGGAGTGCGTTCATGGGGCGGAAATAATCCGGCCGCGCCGGACAATGAGATAATTGCGCCGCAAAAAATTGAGCAGCAGATGCGCCATGAATCGCGCCTGTTTGGTTATTTTTTGTGAGGCCAAGCTGCCTTCCTCGGGCACCAGACGACAACCCGGTTCTGCGCCAATCGCGTGGGCGGTTTCGATGGCGAGCAACGTTTCCACGTAAGGGGTGAAAATATGCCGGGCGATGATGGGCGTGGGCCGGACCAGATAGTAAGGTGCGTTGAGACTGAAGATCCAGCGGCGCGGCCGGCGCAAACCGTGGAAATGGAAAAAGAGCAAAGGCTCGCCGTCGATCAACACGTGGTCTGCGCGCCGGGAGATACGATAATTGGCGAGATTCCACATGGCGAGATTCGCGCCCTTGTGGGTGATTACTTTCACGTTTTGAAAGCGCTGCGGCCAGGTATCCAAATATTTTTGATCCGCATAACGACCCGGCTCATGCCGCATGTGGCACCAGGCGAGACACTCTTCGCGCCACCACTGCAGGCAGGCAAGGCCGTTCGTATCGCGCCGGAAGGAAAGCCAGCCGACATTATAGATGCCGTTTTCCTCCATGTGGCCGAGCGTCTTGGAAAATCGATGTCCGATGATTGCGATCGAAGCTGTTCCGACTTCGGAAAATACTTGGGCGGGATCAGCGTAAAAGAAAAGATCCGCATCCAAGTAGGTCACCAAGTCGGCGGCGGGTACCTGCCGCAGGACGAAGAGCGGCAGTGAGGGAGTGCAGGTGAAATAATATTCAATCAGGGATCGATTGGTTTTGGCGTGCTGCAGGGGCAGATCACCGAACTCAAATTCAGCGAGGCTGATGAGATGAACGTGGGGCAGAGCCAACCCGGAAAGAAAGGCGCGCGCCTCCTCGTTCAAACAAAGAATCCAGAGTTGAAATGACGGACAGTGACGGCGCAGGGATTCGTAGAGAGCCAGTCCGAGGGAACAATAGTTGTAGTCAAAGTAGGTGCAAAAATAACGGACGGGAGCCTGATTGCGGATCAGGAGTCGCTCGACATACTTGGAGACTTGGTCGACCTCCTGCCGATGGCGGATGAGTTCGTGTTGAAACCCGGCGGTAAGATACGGCTGAAGGTAAGCGGCGCAGACGGATTCCTCGTGATGGGTTTCGAGAAAGATCACCGTTTGGGCCGGGAGGAGGTGTGAGATGGCGGGCAGGATTTCTCGCTCAGCCCCTTCGATATCCATTTTCAGCACCAGGCGCTCTGGGCGATGCAGTTTGAGCAGGTCGGGCAGGGAGATCATGTCCACCGTGATGGCATCGATTTCCGTTTCCGTGGCGAGATGCCCGCCGAAACCTTCGCCGGAGAATCGGACTTTTCCGGCCTGTAGTCCAACAGCCACCGGCAAGGTTTCAATGCGGGCGCGGTTGAGCTCGATGTTGTGTTGCAGCCGAGAATAATTTTTCGGCTCCGGTTCCAAGGCGACAATTTTGCTCGCGGGAAAGTGCGCGCGGGCGAGCAAGGCGAACATGCCGCTGCAGGCGCCGCAATCGATCACGAGATCCGGCTGGAAGGGCACCCGCTCGATCGGATAGGTGTGTTCGACATAAATCTCTTCGAAGATCATCGGGTCCACCAGACTCGTGAGATCGATCCGGATGCGCTGTCCGTTGGCGAGGGAAACGCGTGGAGTCACCTGCCGGGCCAGGCTGCGGCCGACGCGGGCATACAGGGAATCATCGCCGAAAGGGCGGTGGCGCGCAAAGCCCGCGATCGCGAGGGCGCATTTATCCCGCCAGCCTAGACCGGCAGCGGCGAACGACCTGATAGTGGACCAACGATGGCGCAGGTGTCGGTTCATGGACGCAGGCGGTGGATCAGGCCTTTCGCCCAGGCATGATTGTCGGCGAGGACCGGTTCATCATGCGCCGGGAAGTCAGCGACCAATTCATAAGCAGCGGAAAAATGCGCGCGAAACCCCGGCTCCGAAAAAAACCACGCAGGATAACTGGCGCGGTAAATCCACGCGGGGACATGTTGGACGGTCAATCGGTCTTGTGCGCCGGAGTGAAAAAAAGTGCGGTCCACGATCACGTATTTGATGCGGTGGCTTAGCACCTCGTCGAGAAACGCATGAGGATCCGGCAAGAACTGCAGTACGGATGAAAGCAACAAGACGTCAGGCTGGCCGTCCGCGAGGACGCTGAGGATGTCGGCGTGAAAACTCAGGCGCTCGTCGGCCAGTTCACGTGAGCCGCAGGCGACATGGGCGGGTTGCTCGACGACGCTCCAACGCAGCTCACAGAGTGGCGCGAGGAAGTCCCGGCATTGAAAATAGGAGCTGCCGAGTGAGCCCCCGAAATCCAGCACATGAAGTCGGCCCGCATTTTCCGCTGCGGCGCGCAACAGGCCGGCGAGCAGAGGCAAGGGAAGTACCGGTGCGGGCAGCAGCACGGCGTCGCGCTCAAAAGCCGCCTCGCGATTTTTCACCTTGAGGATCGCCGCTCGCGTCTGTTCCAGAATCGCCGGTGTAGCGTAACCCGTGGAATCGCGCTTCGTGTCTTCCCAGCGGGAATAATTACCGCTGAATCGGATCGCTTCCGGTTTCGGACGACGCGCTGCGGACTGCAGACACCAACGGAGGCTGTCGTAAATAATCGGGGGAAGCAGGCGCTGCGCGAGTTGTTTCATGCTGCTCCTGGTCCGTGGGTGGCATCGCCCAGCACAGTGGCGAGGAAGCGTCGCGCGAGGGCGGCGGGTGAATAATGTTCCAGCGCCCAAGCGTGGCCCTGGCTCGCGATCCGCTCGGCGAGGCCGGGCTCACGGGTGAGCGCGGTGAAGGTCTCAACTGCACTCTCAGGCCGCACCGCGACGTAGTGCACGAGGTGCCGGGGCATGACGGGCAACTGCACTCCGTAGTGCGGCAGATCGAGATTGAAAACGAGGCAGCCCGCCGCGAGTCCCTCCCAAAACCGCCAGCTGTCCCATTGAATGAGTCGGGGGGGCCGCGGATCGATCAAGGCCAGCGTATCATGCAGGGCCCGGCTGAATTTTGCGCGGCGTCCTCCGACCAGGTAGCGAGGATAATGCGGCGAGGCGGGAATTAATTCTCCGCAAAATGCCGCGATAGCCTGCGCAGACTTCAAGCGTTCGTAATACGAGCGGCTGTGTCGGCGCTGGGTCTGCCGCCACATGAGCAGGTCGTAAGGATCCGTGGGCGGAACCGAGAGATCGTCACGCTGGTCATTGAGTTCATAGTGATCGCGCGATGCCGCGATGAAGGGCGGGCCGGCTTTGGTCCGGGCGGAGTGCGCGTAGGGATGGCTCGCGCCAAAATTGACGAGCAGTTCGCGCTTTCGTTCGGGCCAGGCCGGTGCGTCCGCTGTCATCTGCAGCATGCGCGAATTAAGACCGAGAACCCACGGATGCTGGTTCGCCGGGTGAAAGCAGCGCTGATTATATTTCGCGCGGAACACCGCATCAAAGGCCGCGTACTCCGGCCGCCAGCTGTGGGTGGCGTACCCATCGTCATAATCGACATACGCCGTGCGATAGCGCCGGCCGGGGGAAAAAAGTCCGTCGGGCAGGGCGCGTTCGTGGATTTTAAAATCATCATCGATCCACCGCGACCACGCCGAGCTCACCACCACGATGTCGCAATCCTCCGGCCGGCAGGTGGGATCGCCGCGGACGAGCCAGTCATCGGATGCCGTGGAGCGCAGCCAGTAATTGCAGTTGCCCACCACCTCTGCGCCGATCTGCCGGAGTCCTTCCGCCAGAACGACGACATCATCCTGGTAGGCATCCGACCGGTCCACGCAGTAAAAATAAATGCGCGGGGCCATTAAGTTTTTATCCAGCCCCACTGGTTGAGATCACGCACGGCGTCGTGACGGGCGCGGCGCATCGCCAGTTCCGTGCGGCGTTCGTGGGACGTCATGCGGGTCCAAACGCGCAACCAGAACATCAGGCCTCCGGCAAAGGAGGGTTGCGGCACGGCGATGTTCCCCGTATGCAAAAACCACAGTATGATCATCGAGTAGGCGTTGCCTGCACGATAGCGTACGATGTGCGCTTCGGTCATGCGCTCGGGTGGGATCAGGTGGATCAGGCGGAGGGCGGAGAAGAGACCGGTCGCGTAGCCGGCGCGCACGGCGACATAATTGAGGTCGATGTCCTCGCCGGTAATAAAGCGGTTGCCGGTGCGTCCGAGAATGAGCCGGCGCGGATCGGCGGCCACCTGTGCCAGGTAGTTTTTTATAACCTTGTGGCGCAGGCACATGCCGCAACCCCAGGGCATGGTTCGATTGTCATCGAGAATGTTGGACCAGACATCGTGCGGCACCCGTCGTTCTCCGCCAAAGCTGCGTTCCAGTTCGGTGCGCGGTGCGCGATCAAAGCGCGGTTCGATCTGTCCGCCAAAACAACCGAGCTGCGGGAATTTAAGGTGAATCTGCCACGCGGTCCCGAGGTAATCGGGCGCGAGAATGTTGTCGTCGTCGGAATGAACGATCAACGCGCCTCGGGCTTCCTGATAGCCGCGACGGCGGGCGTGAGCCAGGCCCAGCGTGCTTTCAATCACGATCCGGCCTTGCGGGTGCCACGAGATATCACAGAGGTCGGCCAGCGGTTCCTGTGAAAGATTGTCGATCAGGATCAGTTCCCAGTCATCCAAGGGCAGTAGCTGCTGGCGCAATCCCTCCAAGGTGGCGTGAAGGTGGGCCAGACGTGGATTGTGCGCGCAGAGGACGACGGAGATGGCCGGGGTTTTGGTCATGGAGCGTTGCTGTGGTGAAGGTGCACGGCTTTCAGGCCGCACCGCAAACCTTGGGTAAGGTCATATCGCGTGATTTGCTTCAGATGAATTACGGACGTGGTGCGACGCACAGCGTTGAATGGCGCGTTCGTAACTGGCGAGCTGCGCAGGCCGGACCTGATTCCAAGTGTAATGGTCGTTGATTCGCCGACGCCCGGCGGTGCCGAGCTGACGTCGTAGTGTTGGATCGCGCAGCAAACGCACGATTGCTTGCGCCAGTACGGCAGGATTCTTCGGCGGCACCAGCACACCGCAGTTTCCGCCATCGAGGATTTCGACCATGCCGCCACTGGCGCTGCCGATCACCGCGCACGCCGCGGCGAGACCTTCGCAGCAGACGAGTCCAAAGCTTTCCCAATGACTGGGCGCAACGAGCACGGCAGTTTCGCCGAGATAGCGAGGCAACTCAGTTGGCGGGATCGGTCCGGTGAATTCGACCTGCGCGCGCGCCGAGCCCAGTCGCTTCTCCAAAAACGCGCTCATATCCAGTCCGGCCACGGGAGAGGGCATGGCACGACCGATGAACCGGAATCGTGCGTCGGGGCACACGGCAAGGACCAATGGAATGGCATCCGCCAAACCAATGACCCCTTTGCGTTCCTCTAATCTTCCGACGAACGTGACCCACGGAGGGCTCGGGTCGGACGAGATGGATAAGGCTAATAATTCCGGCGCGGGAACGTAGGGATACGGGAAGACGGAAATTTTTCCGGCCGCTTGGGCGGTCCAGTTTAAGGCCGCATCGGCGATCGCCTGCGAGGGAGCTGCGATTTCGTCGGCTAATTCTACGGCGCTGATTTCCGCCTGTGCGGGGGGCAGGCTGAGGATCGGTCGCGGTGCGACCAGCCAGCGGCCCCGGCGAAGTGAGCCGAGCCGCATGCGCCAGTGTTGAGCGATCGTCAGAGGACGTTGGTGCAGCTGATCGATCACGAAACGCGGCGTGTGTAATTTCACCACGTAGGGCAGTTGCGGAAAAGTCTGTTTGATCACGAGGGCGGGTGCGTCGAAATCATTGCCTTCGATCACGTCGAACGGCCCGGCCTGATGGGCGGCGGCAAAGACCGGCACGACCGCGTGCCGAAATTCCACGCCACCCTCGCCCGTGATGCGGTGCACGCCGACGCGATTCGGTTGAAGCGTGAATCCGGCCGTGTTTCCCGCGCCGCAAAAAACTTCCACGTGGTGGCCTTCCGCCGCGAGCCAGCTCGTGACTTGCGCCAGGTAAGTGCCGATGCCTCCGCCGCCAGTGTCGGGAGGGAATTCGTGACTGATGAACGCGATTCTCATTTTTGCCGTGCGAGGCTGAGATTGTAGCCACACGTGTCGCACCACTGGATAAAACGATCAGGACTCCAGGCGGAGAGAAAGAAAAACGCCCGGACGCAGCGCGCCACCGCCCGCACGCGACTGATGGGTTTATCATAGCCGTAACGACATTGAAATTCCGCCCAAGTCGCCGCGCCCTGAAAAGTCAGCCGGCGCAAATACCGATAACGCAGCCGCGTTTCCGGGATGAGATGGAGCATGCTTAAGGCCGGTGAGTAGGCGACCTCCATCTGGGCGAGCAGAGTGGTTTGCATCACCAGCTCGCTATCGCCGCACGTGCCGAGATGTCCGCCTTGACGATCAGTGAGGCGTTTCTCGGCTTGTTCCGCCCACTGCAAATAGCGTTCGATGCCGGTCCGGCGCAGGATCATGCCAGCGCCAATCGGGGCGAAGTGCGGGTAACTCCGCAGCGCTTCCGTGCGTGCGGTGCTGATTAATACCGCAGGGCCGAAATCGCGCAGTGCCAGTCTCCACGCGTGATCCGGAGTGAGCAACCACGCCGGGGCGGGCGCGGCGAACTCCGCGATGATCCGGCCGCCGAGTGCGCCGACTTCGGGGTGAGCCGCCATGAAGGCGGAAGCGACGGCGAGATAGCCGGCGTCGAGGACGTTGTCGTCATCGACACTGATCCAGAGTTCGCCCCGTGCTTCGCGCATGCCGGTTTCACGGGCGTAGGTCAGACCCACGCGCGGCTGGCGCACGACGCGGCAGTTCGGCGGGAGTGTGCCGCTTTCGGTGGGCAGCTCCACGGGCGGTGAGCTCGCGTTGTCCACGACAATTACCTCCCACTTGAAATCGATGTGCTGCTGAACGGCGAGTGCGTGCAAGACCCGCTGTAATCGTGATGGATCGGGATTGTGGGTGGGGATGATGATGGAGAGACGCATCGTTTCAGGTCGCGTGCGCGGGCCGCAGCTTGAGTCGTAGCCAGGGTTGCAATTTTTTTTCCGCGAGCCAAGCCAGCAGCACGGTCAGGGATAAGATGAGAGCAGCGCGCAGGAGATAGGACGCGGCCGTTCCGGCGGGGAGCCACGCTTGGTCGCGCACCCACCACTGTACGGGCCGCTGAAAAACATAAACGCCGTAGGAGATGGCGCCGAACGGGGCGAGTTTCACCCAGGCGGTTCCACTTGGCCGCCACCAAGCGAGTAGCACGGCGGCGATGACGAGGCATTCATAGGGCGCAAGGTAGTCGTGCAGGAAATTTCCACGCTTGATTTGCCAGCAACACAGGAGTCCGGGCACTGCGAACGCGGCCCCGACAAGTCCGCGCCAACCGTGCGGCCGCCGTGCGGTGACGGCCATCAGCAAGGCCACACAGACGGGCAGAAATTCCAGCACACTGATATTGATCCAACCCTCGACGGGAGCCGCGTGTCCCAAGCGGTCCATGAGGATGGCCGCGGGTTTCATATTCCAGGTCGCGCAAAATAAAAGCAGCAGTGAAGGCCACGGGAGTCGCGCCGGAGTCATGGTTGTCGGGCTTCGCGCGAGCCAAAGACCCGCCAGCCAAAAAGCCCAGCCGGCCGCGTAATTGGTGAGCAATGGCGGCAGTCCGCCGGGAATCCACCACGCGGCGCCCACCAAAACAGTGCAGCCGAGGATCGGCCAGTGGACAGGAGTTTTGCGCGCCCACAACCAGAGGAACAGGAGATAATAAACCGCTTCGTACTGGAGGCTCCAGAGGTTGCTGTTGCCCTTCAAGAGGGGAACGGTCTCACCGAAAAAAGACAGCGGAGTTTGCAGTAGGAAAAGATTGGCGATGACGGGCCATGCGCTCGATTCCCGCACCGCGATAACACTCAATAGCACTGCGATCAGATAGAGCGGATAGATCCGCACCCAGCGGCGTTGGAGATAATTTACCGCGCCGTTTCGGCTGAACGGTTGGTGATTCCCCAAGCCGATTACATAGCCGGAAATTACAAAGAAAAGCAGCACGGCGCCTTGTCCAACTTGAAAGAGGTAGCCGGCGGCGGAAGGCGAGTAGCGCGGATCCACGTCGGGGCCGGGAAAGAAAAGATGGCAGTGCAGCACGATCGCGGCCGCCAGTCCCCGCAAGCCCTCCACGCCTGGTTCGAATCCTCCGCTGCCGGATCGCGGCAAAGCTGCTGACTCAAGCTGTGGGTTGCAGATCAATCAGGTGGGAGCTGCAATTCCATGATTGCAGCATGCGATGCGATGCGCCGGGCCCCGGGGGAAGTTCCAAGTCGAAGCCGAGGACGTTGGCGGTTTCATCGAGCGCTTCGACAAAGGGCAGGGTTACTTTTAGCGACAGGCTGTATTGGCCGTTGGCCAGCGAGGCAGCGGAGAAACGGCACGTCACTTTAACTTCGCCGGGAGTAAGTTGGATCATGCGATCCGGTTCGAAAGTTCCCAGCGAACCAAACCCCACGATCTGACCCTGCGCATCGTGCAGTTTGACTTCAAACGCCGCCCGCAGGGTCACGCGCGATTCCAGGCTGGCACTCACTTTAATCCATGACTCGCCCCCCTCGTCGATCACGGCCACCTGACCGGAGCGAATGGCGCAACGGGCGTTCGCCGGCATCGGGCGCTGAAAAGACGGCTCATTGCTTGAGATCAGGTAACGGGCGATCGCTTGGGGTGGTGACGTATTCAGCGCCAGTTGACCGGACTCCATCACCAAAACCCGGTCGCAGAGGGATTGAATCACCGCCATGTTGTGACTGACCAGCAGCACGGTGCGGCCCTGCGTGGTGACATCCTTCATTTTCCCCAGACATTTCTTTTGAAACTGGGCATCACCGACGGCGAGCACTTCATCCACGATGAGAATCTCCGGTTCGAGATGGGCCGCGACCGAGAAAGCCAGGCGCACGTACATGCCGCTCGAATAATGTTTCACCGGGGTGTCGAGGAAGCGCGCTACTTCCGCGAAGGCGACGATCTCATCGAACTTCCGCGTGATCTCCACTCGCGACATGCCGAGGATCGCGCCATTGAGAAAAATATTTTCCCGGCCCGAGAGCTCCGGGTGAAAGCCGGTGCCGACTTCGAGGAGACTCGCAACGCGGCCGCAGATTGTAGCGCGACCAGTGGTTGGTTCGGTGATGCGGGAAAGGATTTTGAGCAGCGTGGATTTGCCTGCGCCGTTGCGGCCGATGATCCCGACGACGTCACCTTGATGGATGTCGAAAGAGACGTCGCGCAACGCCCAGAATTCTTCGGGGGCCGCCGCGTCCGTCGCGGTACGCGGCTTCGATTTAAAGAGGCTGCGGACACTTTGCGTAATACTGTCACGCAGCGTGTCCTGCCGCTTTTGGTGGGCGAGGAGGTAGCGTTTGCCGAGGCCTTCAACGGTGATGACGGGCTGGCTCATGATGCTGGAGGAAGCGGGGTTTTCGCTGGCAGGTAAGCTGACTGCTCTTCGGCTACGGCCGCTTCAATCAAGGCTGAGATTTTCGGATCAAGCGGCAGACCTTCGCGATAGCGCTGACGATTAAATGCCACGGCGACTTGCTCCATGTCTTCTAGTAGCAAGATTTTCTCCGCGAGGCTGAGTTTGAGGTTATCCTCGCGCATGCCGTCCCGGGCTCCTTCCCACGTACCGTAATGCCAAGGGTCATACTTCATGACGCAGCTCCTCGATTCTGGTGAGTTCTGCGATGTCGTCTAGATCTCGCGGCCGGCCGGCGGCTTTTTTCATCTGGAATAGCGCGGGCAGTGCGACGACAGGAGCGTTGAGTCCTTCGGCTAGGGGGAAGAGTTTGGCGGCACGGTGCTCGGTGGCGAAGTCGAACGGTTCACTGACGAATACGTCGACGGGAGTCTGCCGGCAGCGATCGTTCCAGAGGTTTAGTACTACCATGCCTTTTTCGGTTCGCCATTGATCACGTAGACTGGCGTTAGCGAATTGTTCGCTCGTGACTGGTATCCTCGGTAGGTATCCGAGCTTGGCTAAGGTATCAAGGCCAAGGCGAATATTTGACGGTTCCAGTCCGATGACTAAATCGAGATCGTTAGTGTAGCGAACGTGGCCATGGGCATTCACCGCAAGCCCGCCAACTATAAGATAGCGTACACCGGCTTCGTTTAAGCTTCGGACAACCGCGATGACATGGTCGAGGTGCATGATTTAAATGAGGTCAGCAAACGTACGCTCCGTGCGGCGGAAATACCAGAGTCCTGAGAGGAATAACCCGATCGCCATCGCGATGGAGATGCCGAGGTTGACGGGGTTGAGCCCGGGTTCGCCGTGCAGCAGGCACCAGCGGAAACCATCGATGGCTCCGACCATCGGGTTGAGCGAGTAAACGTGCCGCCAATTGGGCAGGTTGGTGGAACTAAAGCCCACGGGGGAAAGAAACAGGCCGACTTGCAGGAGGAACGGCACCACAAAACGGAAGTCACGGTATTTCACGGTGAGTGCGGTGAGCCACAGGCCTGTGCCAATGGCGGTGACAAGGGTTAGTACAACGAAGAGTGGCAGGAGCATCACTCTCCAGTCGGGCACGAATTGCCACCAGACGCACAAGCTGGCGAGCAGCACCAGCACGACCCCGAAATCAATCAGGGCCACCGCGACCGAAGAGAGCGGAATGATTAGACGCGGGAAATAAATTTTGGAGATTAGATGCGTATTAGCCACGAGGCTGCCACTGGCGTTGGAAAATGCGGCGGCGAACAATTGCCAAGGCAGCAGGCCGGTGAGTACGAGCAGCGGATAGGGCGCATTGCCGGCGGGCAGACCAGCGAGTTTCCCAAATACAAAAGTGAACACCGCCAACGTGACTGCGGGTTGAATCAACGCCCACAAGATGCCGAGCGTCGTCTGCTTGTAGCGCACCTTGATATCGCGCCACGCCAGGAAGCCGAGTAGCTCGCGAAAGCGCCAGAGGTCTTTCCAGTAATGCCGGCTGGCACGGCCAGCTTCGAGGACGAGTTCAGGGATGTCGGCGGGTGGCATTGATCAGAGGAGGGCGGCGGCGAGGCGCTGCTGGAAGACCGGGAAAGCAAAAGAGGCGGCGTGGTTGCGTACAACCATTGAATCGCGCGGATGCCGCATCAACTCGTCAACGGCGACGGCGAGTTCAGGGATATTGCCGTACTCCACTAACTGACCGACGGCGTCGTTTATTACTTCGGGCACGCCGCCCGCGCGGGCTCCGATGCAGGGTTTGCCGTGGGTCATCGCCTCAAGGTAAACGAGTCCGAACCCTTCCTTCCGACTGGGAAGGGCGAAGAGATCACAGCTCTCGTACTCGGTCCGCAGGTGTTCGTCGTCGATTTGTCCGATGAATTCCACCGACTTGGCCATCCCTAGAGTGGCGGCGAGCGCGCGCAGCCGGGGGCCATCATCGCCTTGGCCAACGATCCGGAGGTGGGTGAGCGGATAAGTTTTCCGGATCAGGGGCAGCGCCTCGATCAGGGTATCCACGCCTTTATAATTATCGGCCGTCGTCAGCCGCGATACAGTCAAAATCCGCGGGGCCAAATAAATTGAAGTGGGCCGCAGGGCGTTCGTGTTTTCCGAGAACGCAGGATCGAGCGTATTGGGAATCACGCTGGTGCGAACGGCGGAAAGCGCGGGATGGAACCGCAAGATTTGGCGGCGCGTGTAATCGCTCACGCAAAAAATTTGGTGGGCTCCGAGGAGCGCGCCGCGCTCCAGCCAGCTATACGGACGCCACACTTCGATCCCGTGAGCCACGAGAAAATAGCGGAGACGCGGATTGAAAGTTTTAGCCAGTCGCGCGATCACGAGATGATGCAGGTGGCCGCAAATTAAGACGTCGGCGTCGCGCGCGAAACGAATCGCTTGGATGATAAACCGAAGTCGGCTGCCCGCGCACGCGACGTGTCGGCGGAGTTTGGCATTTGAGTAGCGGGCTAGGCGAGGGTCGCTGCCGGATTGATCATTCAACACGAGTGAATCGACGCGCCCGTTCGGTCCGCAAATCTCACACGCGGCCTTTAGATAGAGTCGCATGATTCGCGCAATGCCGCCGTCGGCGAGGAAGAGCTCGGGAGAAAGGACCAGGATCTTCATGCGTGCGACGCGAGCGATTTCGCGGTCTGCATTTTGGGTCCGAACAAAAATTGGATTGCGATTATCATTCCGGCTTCCGGTTCGCGAAATCGATTAATACCGCGAGCGTCCACACACGCGACCAGGCGCGCGTGTCGCCCGATGAGTTGAAGTCTTGCCAGACTTGCGCGGCCGCGGCTGGCTCCAGCCATTGACACGCGGCGAGCGACGAAGCCGAGAAGGTCTCGTCGAGAAATGCCCGGAGGTCCGTCTTCATCCAAAGGGGGAAGGGCAGGCTGAAGCCTTGTTTGCGCCGCTGACGAATCGCCGCCGGGACGAGATCGGCCGTGGCGTCGGCGAGTGCACGTTTGATGATGCGGGGATCGTATTTAAAATAATCCGGCTGCGCCCACAGCCATTCGAGCAGGACGCGATCAACGAAGGGTACGCGTAATTCCAGCGAGTGAGCCATGCTGCAAATGTCACTGTCGCGCAGGAGCACATCGGTCATGTACGTGCGTAATTCCCACGCACTGATGATCTGAAACGGGCTCGCGCCGATGAGTTCTGTCGCGAAATCCTCCAGCTTGGGATGGAAGGGGCCGAGCCGTTCCGCCTGAGTGCGGGCATCGGGCGTCAGCAGCGAAAGGCGCGCTCGCTCGGGAAATACGCGGCGTTGCAACGAAGCCAATTCGTGGAGATCACGCGCGTGAGTCAGGAAATCGGTGAGCTTCTGCGCGCGGGTGCTTTGGCGCGCTTGGAGTTGGCGGAGAAGGGTCGTGCGTAACGACGACGGCAGTGAGCGCCACAGCGGTAACAGCCGTTGCAGGCGCGGCAAATCGCGGAAGGAAGGATAGCCGCCGAAGAGTTCATCGCCACCGAGGCCGGAAAGCGCGACCGTGACGCCGCCCGCGCGGGCCGTTTGGCTTGCGTACCAGGTGTTGATGCCGTCGCCGGTCGGTTGATCGAAACTGGCGAGGATGCGCGGCAAATCGGCTGCGACCCGCGACCCCGTGATGAGTTCTTCGTGGTGCTCAGTGCCGAAGGTTTTGGTGGCAAGACGCGAGCTGGCTTGTTCGGAGTAACCGCTCTCGCCGAAGATGAGCGAAAAGGTTTTCAGTTTCGTCGCGCCACTCTTTATCATGAGGCCGACGAGGGCGGTGGAGTCCAGGCCGCCGGAAAGAAATGCGCCGACGGGAACATCGGCGACGCGGTGCGCGCGGATGGAGCCTTCCAATTGATGGCGCAGCCCGTGGACGAAATCATGGTAGTTGGTCGCGACTTCGGCCGAGCGTGTCGGTGCGGGGAGCTGCCACCACGCACCGGTCGTGATACGCCCCGCAGCATCGACGCGCAGGCTGTGTCCGGGTGGGAGATTGGCGATGCCGCGATAAATGGTGCGCGGTGCGGGGACGCTGAACCACGCCAGGTATTCGCCGACGGCGGCGGGATCGATGTCGCGTGAAATCTGTTTACTCGCGAGTAGCGCGTTTATTTCGGAGGCGAAGATCAGCCCTGATTCCGGCAGGCGCGCGTAATAAAACGGTTTGATGCCGAGTGAATCTCGCGCGGCGAAGAACGTGCGTTCCCGTGAATCCCACACTGCGAACGCGAACATGCCCCGCAATTGTTTGAGGCACTCGGCGCCGTCCAGTGCGTACGCGGCGAGCAGGACTTCGGTGTCGCAATTTGTGCGGAAATTCCAGCCGCGGGCGGCGAGACGGGGTTGCAGTTCTCGGTAATTATAGATCGCGCCGTTGAAGACCAAAGTGAATCGCCCGTCGGGCGAAATCATCGGTTGGTGACCGTGGGCAGGATCGATGATCGCCAATCGGCACATGCCGAGCGTGGCGTCGCCGTCAGAGTGGAATCCGCGATCATCCGGTCCGCGATGCTGCTGCCTCTGCACCATGCGAGCGACCGCCGCCTCGCGAGTTGCCGGATCAAGCCGCGGAGAAATAATGCCGGCTATGCCGCACATAATAAGTCGGTGGTCAGGTTGAAGCGACCCGACGCTGGGAGGAAATGATTACCCACGAATTTTATTGATGAGCAAACCAATCGGCACGCGCGGTCCTTGCTTCTTCAAATGATACGTCAGCGCGAGTGCGATGCATTCACACAACTCAGTTTCGGGGACCTTGTCGTCCGCGGCAAATATCAGGGCACGATTTCCTTCGTAACGAAATTTCGTTCCGAATTTTTCTTTGAAGGTTTCCACCAAGGTCGTCTGGCAATGGAAGTAAATTGCGTAGCAGCCCGGCACCCCGGGGATTGCATCGAGCCGGATCGTGCTGCCGCTTTTGGTTTCAGTTGTCAGGTAGCTTGGCTGGCCCCACTTCAGCGTTTCTTCCAAGGCGCCGACTCCCGATGTCCGTTTCGCGGTGGCAAAGATGAGATCGCGCAGGGCGGACAACTTTCGGCGAACATCTGTTGGATAGTTGGCGAAGACACCGGCTACGGATGGATTCGCGAATGATTTCATGATTGAGCGAAGGGCGGTAGAAATGGTGCGGTCAATTTTCGTTTATTTATTTCGGCAGCTTGATCCGTGGTCGGAGCGGCTTTAC